>CAZFYJ010000183.1:0-3069 GCA_964523215.1 uncultured Sphingomonadaceae bacterium
ATTGAGCCGGTCAATCACCCCCGCGTCGTCACGTTTTTCCGGCAAAAGCGGGCAAAACCTACCCCTGGCGCGTTCCGTTCATCGCCATGGCACCGAACGCACCGGCATTGATCGTGCCGGTCAGCGTGTCGCCATCGATCGTCGCTGTGCCTTCCAGCGTCATCGGCATCGGCACGGTCATGTTCATTTTCCAGGTGAGCACATTGCCGCTCACCTTGCCGTCGACCACGTCAAGCGTGCCCATCGGGCCTGCGTTGCTGCCGCTGAAGCTGTCGCCATCGGTCTTCACGGTGAACACCGATTTCTGGTCGCCCATCGGGGTCTTGGTCAGGCAATCATAGGCACCATCAAGCTGTGACATCGTCTATCCTCTCTTCATTCGGGGGTGTCTGTGCGCCAGCTCTTTCCACTGCTTGACGCAAACGTCAAGCAGGAAGCGCAGCCTCATGGCACAAGGGGGCGGGCCGGCCGCGAAGGTTGCGATCAGCCCTTTTTGATCTCGCTGCCCAGCGCGCCATATTTGGCTTCGAAGGCAGCCGTATCGCCGCTTGCCAGCATGCCCGCCTGCTCCACCCAGTTGTCGCGCTCGATCCGCCCCTTGAAGTTGCCGAGATGCGCGTCGACCTCGGCAATTTCCTCGCTGGTCCAGGCGGCAATCTGGTCAAAGCGCAGCACGCCAAGGCTGGCCAGCAGCGCATTGAGCTTTGGCCCGACGCCCTTGATCAGCTGCAGATTATCGGGCGCACCGACCGCCGCACGGATTTTGGGCTTGCCTTTGGCAACGCGGGCGGGCGCCGGCTCTGCTGCGGGGGCGACAAAGGCCACCGGCTTTGCTTCCGGCACCACAGGGCGCGCAGGCTCCAGCGGGGCTGCGGGCACGGGGGGCGCCGCGATCTTCGGCGCGGCCGGTGATGTCTCCACCTTGTGGCTGACATGCGATGCCCCGAAATCGGTGGCACCATCGGCATCGGCATCTGCTTGCGGATCCGCCCACAGCCAGATCCACGCCGCGGTCGCAACGCCGATCAGAAAGGCGATCAGGCACAGATACCAGTAATCTTGCATCCAGGTCAGCATGGCAAACCCACTCCTTGTCTAAATGTTGTGCAGGCGGCCTATTTGCGCGCCCAGATGACCCAGCCCAGCCCGACCCCGATGAGGAAGAACAAGAGCAGCGACAGCAGCGATTCGATAAACAGGTTCATGGATCGTCTCCCTTATTGCGTCGGCGCGCCAGCCGCAGGTGATGTGGTGCCAGCCGGAGCCGGAGCCGGTGCACCGTCCGCGGTTGCTGCGCCCTTTGCCGCCACGGCAAATTCGATGCGGCGGTTGGCAGTGTCGTCGCTGCCGAGCGGCTTGGTCTCGCCATAGCCCTTGGGCAGCAGCCGGTCTGCCGGGATGCCTTTGGCCACGAGCGCCTGCACCACGCTGTTGGCACGCTCTTCCGAAAGCCGCATGTTGCGGGCGTCATCGCCGCGCTGGTCGGTATGGCCGGCAACTTCGACCTGGGTACCCTGGCAATCCGAAAGCGCCTTTGCCAGTGCATCGATCAGCCCCTGCGATTCGGCCTTGATGGTGGCGGAGGCTGTGTCGAACTGGATGGTCTTGCCTTTGATCACGGCATCGACATCGGCCTGGCAATCCTTCACCTGTTCGGCCGTTGCCGGCGGCCCCTTGTCTTCGGTAGCGGGCGCGGCGGCAGTGGCAGTGCCATCATCCAGCCAGATGGCATCCTTCACACCGGGCACTTTGCGCGCTGCGGCAATGGCAGCGGCCTTCTGCTCCTCGGTGGCCGTGCCGGACAGCACGACAATGCGGTTCAGCGTCGGATCATCCTGCATCGATACGGTCACGCCCGGAATGTTGAGCGCAGCCACCGCGCTTTGCGCCTGGCCCTGCAGCTTGCCGATAAAGCCGCTGCCCAGCCCAAGCGCGCTGTGGCTTGCCATCGCCATCAGCGATGTCGCAACCGCGCCAATGATGAATTTGGTTGTTCCGTTCATGCGGCGTCTCCTCCCGGGGCGAATCCGAAATCCCCTTGCGATTCCGCGTTCAAGACTAGCCAGATCGGGTGCAGAGTCCAGCGCGGCGGGAAGACTTGCCCCAAACGCCGCAAAACCGGGTTTATGGGCACCAGCCAGCGCGAATTCCCCCGGCATAGGGCCGCGCCAGCCCCTCGGCGATCAGCATGTCGCCAAGCGATTGGCCGTCGCGTTCCACCACGCGCAGCAGGCGGCCATAGCGATCTCGATCCCGATCGACGCTCCGCAGCGAAAAATCACCCGCGTTCAGCAGCTCCTGCAAGCGCCGGGTGGCCGCATCGCCGAGTGCGGCCTCGCCGGGGCAGCGGGCAGGGTGCGTTTCGGGTGTATCGATATCGGCAACGCGGATTTTCTGCCCATTGAGCCAGAAGGTATCGCCATCGACCACGCAATTCCGGCCGCCGCCTGTATGGCAGAGGCCAAAATTTGCGTGCGACATGTCGCCTGTGCCTTCTGAATCCGCGGATTTGATGGTCACATCCTCGGGCATTATGGTCGGATGCTTGACCCATTCCGGCACCATGGATTGCATCTGTTCGGGCCCGCCTTTGTGCGGATTCCCAAACTGGATCAGCACCGCAAGGCTGAGCACGAACGCGCCGAGCATCAGGCCGATCAGCTGCCTGCGAAAGCGGGTCTGCCAGGCAAAGCCCCAGATACGCCTGGCCCATCGCGGCACAAGGAATTTGCGGCGATAGGGTCGCCAAATTTCAGGTAGCTGCGGCTTGCGCCTGCGCGGCTTTGCCACCGCAGATGGGAAAAGGGTGCGTTCGTGCCGCATCAGCGCAAAAGCCTATGCGATGGCTGTAAAGAAAAGCTGAATTGCCTCCAGAGCCGGTTCATTTCGGAGCGAATGCGGCCAGCGCCGACTGTCCCACTTGTGTCGCCATGCGCCATCCGGCATGGAAGGGCGATGGTGCGCATCTTTGCTCTGCTGGCGACAGGCCTCATCCTTGCTGGTGCCCAAAGCGGGTGCAGCGGCAGCCGCGGCGACCCGCTGGCCCAGCGCCCGAATCACTCGCTCCGT
>CAZFYJ010000183.1:3079-4445 GCA_964523215.1 uncultured Sphingomonadaceae bacterium
CGGCCCCCGGCACCTGCGCCATCGCAGTCCACAGCCCCGCCGCCATCGCTGCCCGCGCCGAAATCTGCCACGGCATCAAGGCCCGTTGTGCCGAGCGGCCCGTGGACCGAATGGCCGATTGCGCCGGGCGCATGGGCCTATCGCCAGGATGATCGCGGTTCGCTCGCCTTGTTTGGCGAGGCCGGAAAGGATGCGATTGTTTCGCTGCGCTGCGATCGGGCACAGCGCCGCCTTTATCTCAGCCGGCTTCAGCAATTTGCGCCCAAGCCGGGCCAGGCATCGGGCCATATGCTGCGGCTGCGCGCGCATGATGGCATGGCCGGATGGCCCGCACGGCCGACCGGCGGCACGCCAGCCTATCTGGCGGTCGAGCTGGCCGCGAGTGAACCGGTGCTCGATTTGCTGGCCACCAGCCGCGGCCGCTTTGCGCTGGAACTCGAAGGCGAATCGTCGCTGGCGCTGCCCGCCTGGTCCGAAATCTTCCGCGTGATCGAGGATTGCCGCGGATAGCGCGTGCCACTGTAGGTTTCACGTGAAACCTACAGCGTTATGCGCAGCCGCTGTGCGGTCGGTCAGCCGAGCCGCGTCAGCGCCGCTGTCAGCCGTTCGACCTCGCTCACCTTTTCCGCATGGTCGGCGCGCGCCTTTTCCACGGCTTCGGGCTTGGCCTTTTCGACAAAGGCGGGGTTGGAAAGGCGGCCCTCAAGGGATTTCACCTCCCTGGCGGCGGCTTCCAGCGCCTTGGCCAGCCGTGCTTTTTCCGCCGCGACATCGATGATGCCATCGAGCGGAACGATGATCGTTTCCCCATCGACCACCAGCTGCATCGACGCGCAAGCCGGTGCATCGCCGAAATGCACCGCGCCCACCCGCGCAACCCGCTCCAGCGTAGGCAGCAGGGCACGGACCCGGCTCTCCTGCCTGGGCGAAAACCAGCAATCGAGCCTTGCCCCCGGGGCAAGCCCCAGCTCATTCTTTGCGCTGCGCATGGCGGTGGTAAGCGCGATGATCCATTCCACCTCGGACGATGCCGCGCCGTCCGCCGCGGCTTGCGGCTCTGGCCACTTTGCGTGGATCAGCAGGTGGTCGCCGCGCTCCCCCATCTTGTTCCACAATTCCTCGGTGATGAAGGGCATGAAGGGGTGGAGCATGACGAGAATCTGATCGAGCACCCAGCCCGCGACGGCCTTGGTCTCGTCATCGATCTGGCCCCCAGAACCGGGCTTGATCAGCTCCAGATACCAGTCGCAGAAGGTGCCCCAGGCGAAATGATAGATGGCATCGGCCATCCCGTCGAAGCGATATTCGGCAAATGCCTTGTCAAGCTTTGCCAGCGTTTCGACCACTTCGCCGATGATCCAGCGGT
>CAZFYJ010000184.1:0-4437 GCA_964523215.1 uncultured Sphingomonadaceae bacterium
CGCTTTGCTCGAACTGCGCCCCTGTTTTGTGAAGCCCGGACATTGTCCGGTTGGGGGCACCATTCTCGCTTTGCTCGAACTGCGCCCCTGTTTTGTGAAGCCCGGACATTGTCCGGTTGGGCCGCTCCCTCCGCACGCGCCGCAGATCGCTGCCCGCAAGCTGCGCTTTCTCTGCAAACCCCGACGATGAAGGCCCCATGATGATCGAGCATGTGCGCACCCCCGATGATCGCTTTCAGCATCTGCCCGGATATGAATTTGCCCCTCATTATCTCGAGCATGCGCATGGCCTGCGCATGCATTATCTGGACGAGGGCCGCGCCGATCCCGCGGCGCCCGTGTTTCTGTGCCTGCATGGGCAGCCCAGCTGGTGCTATCTCTATCGCAAGATGATCCCGCATTTTGCTCCGCATGGCCGGGTGATCGCACCCGATCTGTTCGGCTTTGGCCGTTCCGACAAGCCGGTTGACCAGAGCGTCTACAGCATTGCCTTTCACCGGCAGAGCCTGCTTGATCTTGTCACTGCGCTCGATCTGCGGCGCATCACGCTGGTGGTCCAGGATTGGGGCGGGCTGATCGGCCTGACGCTGCCGATGGAGGCGCCCGAACGCTATGAACGGCTGATCGTGATGAACACCGGCTTTCCAACCGGCGAGCATAGCCTGGGTGAAGGATTTGCGGCGTGGAAGGCTTATAACCGGGCCAATCCCGATCTTGATATTGCCGCCCTGTTTCGGCGCGGCACCCCGATTTTGAGCGAGGCCGAAGCCGCCGCCTATGCCGCCCCCTTCCCCGACGTCACTTACAAGGCCGGGGTGCGCCAGTTTCCCGAGCTGGTGCCCGATCGGCCCGATGCGCCGGGCGCCGATATTGGCCGCGCTGCGCGCGACTGGTTTCGCGGCAGCTGGGCGGGCGAGAGCTTCATGGCGATTGGCGGCGCAGACCCGGTCATCACGCCGCCTGCCATGCACAGTCTGCGCGCCAGCATCCGCAACTGCCCGGAACCGCTGCTGATCCCGGAGGCTGGCCATTTCGTGCAGGAATGGGGGGATCAGGTGGCGCCTGCCGCACTGCGGCATTTCGGGCTGATCTGACAGAAAGGCAGCGCACATGGCCGGACCACTCAGCGGAATCCGCATCATCGAATTTGCCGGCATCGGCCCTGCGCCCTTCTGCGCCATGATGCTGGCTGATCAGGGCGCCGAGGTGATCCGCATTGATCGCCCAAACACGCCGCACAATCCGCGCGATCCGCTGTTGCGGAACCGGCGCTCGATCGTGCTCGATATGAAATCCGCAGCCGGTGTTGGGGTTGCGCGCGCGCTGTGCCGCCGCGCCGATGGCGTGATCGAAGGGCTGCGCCCCGGCGTCATGGAGCGGCTCGGCCTTGGGCCCGATGTGCTGCTCGCAGACAATCCGCGGCTGGTTTACGGGCGGATGACGGGCTGGGGACAAAGCGGGCCGCTTTCCGCCGCTGCCGGGCATGACATCAACTATATTGCGCTCGCAGGTGTGCTGCATGGCATTGGCCGAGCAGGCGAGCGGCCGGTTCCGCCGGTCAACTATCTCGGCGATTTCGGTGGCGGCGGCATGATGCTGGCCTTCGGCATGGTGAGCGCGCTCCTTGCCGTGCGCTGTGCCGGGCCACTGCACGGCAAGGGTCAGGTGATCGATTGCGCGATGACCGATGGCTCTGCGCTGCTTGCCGCCATGAGCTGGGGCTTCCGCGCCATGGGGCTGCTCGAAGACCGGGCGGGTGCCAATATGCTGGATGGGGCAGCGCATTTTTACGACACCTATGTCTGCGCTGATGGTCGCTACATTGCGATTGGTGCGATCGAGCCGCAATTTTACGCGCAGCTGCTGGCCGTGCTGGGCCTGACGGGCGATGCCGACTTTGCCCGGCAGCACGACAAATCGCTCTGGCCAGCTCTGAAAGCGCGCATGGCGGATATCTTTGCCAGCCAGCCGCGAGATCATTGGTGCGCGCTGATGGAGGGGAGCGACATCTGCTTTGCACCCGTGCTCAGCATGGCAGAAGCGCCGGCCCATCCCCACAATGCTGCACGCAAGACCTTCATCACCGTGGACGGGCATGTTCAGCCTGCCCCGGCACCCCGCTTTTCCGCGACGCCAGCCGAGGCCCCGACCGCGCCGCCGCTGCCCGGCAGCGATGCCGATGCACTGCTGGGCGAGCTTGGCCATGATGCAGCCAGCATTGCCGCGCTGCGGGCTTCAGGGGCGCTTGGCTGAAACGGTCGCAAGCCACGCTGCCGCATCGGCTGCGCTTTTTTCGGGGATTTCCTCCATCGGCAAATGGCCGACCTTGTCATAAATCATCTTGTGCGAGCCCGGAATGGCTTGTGCAAACCAATCCGCCCCGGCAACGGGAAGCACCTGATCCTCCTTGCCCCACATGATCAGCGTGGGGGCCTTGATGGCGGCCAGCGCGGCGGGATCCGTCGGCTTTGCCCGGCCATAGGCAGCAAAGCGCGCCACGGTCGCTTCCCGGTTGCCCGGGAAACGCAGCAGCTCCCAATATCGATCAACCAGCTTTGGCGTTACTTTGGCCGGATTTGCATAGCTGCCCTTCACCCCGTTTTCGATGATGAAGCGCGGGGTGATGACCCGCGCCAGATCGCGCACGCCAGGCTGCGCCATCAGCCGGAATGCAAGCGGCGGCGCCTGATCGCGCTTGATGGCCGCGCCGCCTGCATTCAGCAGCAACAGCGCCTGCACCCGCTGCGGCTGGGCAATGGCAAATTGCCAGGCGACGGCACCCCCCATCGAATTGCCGCCGATGATGGCGCGATCGAGCTTGCGCTGATCCATGAGCGCACCGATCAGGCGGACATAATGTGCATTGCTCACATCCCCTTGCGGATCCGCGCCCGTGAGCCCGTGCCCCGGCAGATCGAGCGTGATGATGCGATAGCGATCGCCCAGTGCCTTCACCCAGCCTTCCCATGTGTGGAGCGAGCTGTTTGATCCATGGATCAGGATCATTGCCGGGCCATCGGCCTTGCCCTCGTCGCGCACGTGGACGAACAGGCCCGGCTCCAGTTCGACCCGCTCGCTTTCGCGGCTGGCATATTTTTTGATCATCGCATCGGCATTGGTATCGGCGCGATAGCCAAGAGCAATGCCTGCCGCGATGAGCAGCACCACAAGGGCGGCAATTCTGCCGAACCATTTCAGCACGTTAGGCGCCCTTGCTGCGACCTGTGCGTATCACCCTTCAGCCTCGCGCTCGAACGCCGCCTCACCGCCGATACGTGAGGCCAGCCGCCCCAGATAGGCCAGCACCAGCACGGCGACCACGGTTGCAATGATCGCATAGGCATAAAGGCTGGCAAGGCTGTCACCCAGATTGAGCAGAACAAGCGTTGCCTTGATCGCATCATTCCACGCGAGCGCGGCAACCAGCCCGAGCGATGCCGAGGCAAGAGCTATCATCGTCTGGATCATGGCACGCGGATTCATCATTGGTCTCCCTTTTGGTGGTTCAAAGCCCGGCCTGAAGCGCAAAAAGCAGCATCAGATTGTTCGCTGGCATAGCAAGTTTGTGCTCCAGCGCCAGCCCATGCCGCGCCGCTGCGGCCGCAACATCGTTCAGATGGCGCACACCCCATGCGGCATTGCGCGCGCGCAGGCTTTCATCAAAGGCAAGATTGCTTGCGGCGGTCGGCACGTCATCCTCAAGGAACGGGCCATAGAGGAACAGGCGGCCGCCCGGCGCAAGGCAGGCGGCGGCACCGCGCATCAGCCCCACACACGCCGTCCAGGGCGCAATGTGGATCATGTTGCAGCACAAAATCGCGTCGGCCCGATCCACCGGCCAGCGTGGGGTGGCGGCATCGAGCAGCAGCGCAGGCCGCAGATTTGCTCCGCCATAGTCCTGCGACCAGGCGGCGATCGATGCCAGCGCAGCGGGATCAGGATCGCTCGGCTGCCAGCTGAGCCCGGAGAAAAGCCCCGCGAAATGCACGATATGCTCGCCGGTGCCGCTGGCAACTTCCAGCACCACGCCGCTTCCCGGCAAAAAGCGCCGCAGCACATCGGCAATGGCATCGCGATTGCGCAGCGTTGCCGGCGCATGCCGCTTTGCATCCCCTGCCCCATCAAAGACAAAAGGGGCGGGCGGCTGCGACATCAGGCAAAAGGCCTGGTCTTGGCCTGAATGCGCGCCCGCCGTTCGCGCATGATCAGCCATAGCAGCAGCCCGATCGGCGCGAGCAGCAGCGTGATCAGCAGCACCGGGGCCTGCACCAGGCGGGATAGCCCCTTGTTGTCCGCGTCGCGCGCAATCCACAGCCCGGCAAACAGATCGAGCGCAAGATAGTGTACCCACCCCACAACGATCCACCCTCGCGTCGAAAAGGCAGCCATCAGTCCCTCAACGGAGGTCAGCCCCGGTTCGCCACGCGGCACGCCGCC
>CAZFYJ010000185.1:0-4433 GCA_964523215.1 uncultured Sphingomonadaceae bacterium
CACCGCAAGGCCAATCGCTGCAAGTACCAGCAGGGCAAGAATAGTCAGCCCAGTCCGCTTCACTATCCGCATGATCCTCCCCCATAACTGCCGACAACATGCTCAGATACGCGATCGGAGATGCGCTGGATGCCCCGCCTTTGCTAACAGAGTGGTCAGCCGATGCAATGGCGGCCGGGCGATGGCTTGCCTCACCTCTCAGCGACCGCCCCTTGCGGTGTATTAGTGCAGCACTACATCAGCACTGAAGGAGTTGGGGATTTATGAATCTCGAAAAATTTACCGATCGGGCCAAGGGATTTTTGCAGGCGGCGCAAACCATCGCCATTCGCGAAAACCACCAGCGCATCACGCCCGATCATGTCTTGAAAGCCTTGCTGGATGACAAGGAAGGGCTGTGCGCCGGGCTGATCCGCGCTGCCGGGGGCGATCCTGCGACGGCGCTGGCGGGCGTGGATGCAGCGCTTGCCAGAATTCCGGCGGTCTCCGGCTCAGGCGCGCAGCAGACGCCGGGACTGGATAATGATGCCGTTCGCCTGCTCGACAGCGCCGAACAGATTGCCGACAAGGCGGGCGACAGCTTTGTGACTGTGGAGCGCATGCTGCTGGCGGTGACACTGGCGACAACAACCGCAGCGGGCAAGGCGCTGGCGGCAGCCGGTGTCACGGCACAGGGCCTCAATGCTGCGATCGAGGCGCTGCGCAAGGGACGCAAGGCCGATACGGCAGGGGCTGAGGATCGCTATGACGCGCTGAAGAAATTCGCCCGCGATCTGACCGAGGCCGCGCGTGATGGCAAGCTCGATCCGGTGATCGGCCGTGATGAGGAAATCCGCCGGACGGTCCAGATTCTTGCCCGCCGCACAAAAAATAATCCGGTGCTGATCGGCGAGCCGGGCGTGGGCAAAACCGCGATTGCCGAAGGGCTGGCGCTGCGCATCGCCAATGGGGATGTGCCCGATACTCTGAAGGACCGCAGCCTGATGGCGCTCGATATGGGTGCACTTATTGCTGGGGCGAAATATCGCGGCGAATTTGAAGAGCGGCTGAAAGGCGTGCTCGATGAGGTGAAGGGTGCAGACGGGCAGATCATCCTCTTCATCGACGAGATGCACACGCTGATCGGCGCGGGCAAGAGCGAAGGGGCGATGGACGCCTCCAACCTGCTGAAGCCGGCACTGGCGCGTGGCGAATTGCACTGCATTGGTGCGACCACGCTTGATGAATATCGCAAGCATGTGGAAAAGGACCCGGCGCTGCAACGGCGCTTCCAGCCGGTGTTCATTGGCGAGCCGACGGTGGAGGACAGCATTTCCATCCTGCGCGGGCTCAAGGAAAAATATGAGCTGCACCATGGCGTGCGGATCACCGATGCCGCATTGGTGGCGGCGGCCACATTGTCGCACCGCTATATTTCGGACCGCTTTCTTCCGGACAAGGCGATCGACCTGATGGACGAGGCGGCAAGCCGCATCCGCATGGAGGTGGAATCCAAGCCGGAAGAAATCGAAACGCTCGATCGGCGTATCATCCAGATGAAAATCGAGGCGCTCGCGCTGGAAAAGGAAAGCGATGCCGCCTCGAGGGATCGGCTTGCAACGCTGAAGGCCGAGCTTGCCAATCTGGAGGAGCAGTCCGCCAGCCTGACGGCGCGCTGGCAGGCCGAAAAGGAAAAGATCGCTGGTGAAGCCAAGGTGAAGGAAGCGCTGGATGCAGCGCGCCTTCAGCTCGATCAGGCGCAGCGCTCGGGCGATCTCGCCAAGGCTGGAGAGCTGCAATATGGCACCATACCGGCGCTCGAAAAGCAGCTGGCCGAGGCGGCAGGCGCCGCGGCAGGCGCCATGCTGCGCGAAGAGGTGACCGCGGACGATATTGCTGCCGTGGTCGCGAAATGGACTGGCATTCCGGTCGAACGGATGATGACCGGCGAGCGCGAAAAGCTGCTGACCATGGAGGCGACACTGGGCGAGCGCGTCATCGGCCAGGCAGATGCGGTGAAAGCCGTGTCCACAGCGGTGCGCCGGGCGCGTGCAGGCCTTCAGGATCCCAATCGGCCGCTCGGCAGCTTTTTGTTTCTGGGGCCGACCGGCGTCGGCAAGACCGAGCTGACCAAGGCGTTGGCCGGCTTCCTGTTTGACGATGATGCCGCAATGGTGCGCATCGACATGAGCGAGTTCATGGAAAAGCACAGCGTGGCACGGCTGATCGGAGCGCCGCCGGGCTATGTCGGCTATGATGAAGGCGGCGTGCTGACCGAAGCGGTGCGGCGCAGGCCCTATCAGGTCGTGCTGTTTGACGAAGTGGAAAAGGCGCATGGCGACGTGTTCAATGTGCTGCTCCAGGTGCTGGATGATGGCCGGCTGACGGACGGGCAGGGCCGCACGGTCGATTTCACCAACACGATCGTCGTGCTGACCAGCAATCTCGGCAGCCAGCATATTGCCGGATTGGCCGATGGAGAGAGCGTGGAAAGCGTGGAGCCGCAGGTGATGGACATTGTGCGCAGCCATTTCCGGCCCGAATTTCTCAATCGGCTTGATGAGATCATCCTGTTTCATCGGCTGGCGGCAGAGCATATGGCTCCGATTGTCGATATTCAGGTGGCGCGCGTGCAAAAGCTGCTCAAGGATCGCAAGGTGACGCTGACCTTGAGCGATGCGGCCCGCGCCTGGCTGGGCCGGGTTGGCTATGATCCGGTCTATGGCGCGCGTCCGCTCAAACGTGCCGTGCAGCGCTATTTGCAGGATCCGCTGGCCGACATGATCCTGCGCGGCGATGTGCCCGATGGATCGAGCGTGACAGTGGACGAAGGCGATGGCGGGCTGGTGCTGGCTTTGGCTTAGCGTTCGGGCAGCCACCACATGATGCCGAAGGGCAGCGGCGTCCACTGCCCGGTCTTGACGCCTGCAATGGCCAGATGATCGGAAACCCAGTTGTTGCAGGTGTAGAGCGCGGAATATGTCATCCGCACGTCTGGCTGTGTGCCCGGCAGGAAGAAGCGATCATGCGGGCCATAGCCGGTGATCGAGCGAAAGCGGACCCGATCGGGGCCATAGATGGCCGCGCTGTCCGTCAGGCTCTGCATCAGCCGCAGCGATGCTGCCTCGTCCAGCCGCACCGGCCGGATATTGCCGGGCGGGAGCTGTTCCAGATCGGTCACATGCACCAGGCTGTGCCCGCTGCCCACAAGTGCGGCCAAGGCCGTGCGGGCGCTGATGTCGCGCCAGCGCGGCGTGTTGAGATAAAAGTCCCGGTCGCCCCAGCCAATCATCTGATAGCGCACAGTCATGGTGCGGCTGGCCGCGGGGCCGATCTCGCTCGCAGTTGGAAACAGGCATTGGGCCACTGCTCCCCGTGCCGCACAGGGGGCAATGATGCTGGTGTGGATGCCATTATCGTGCACCCAGAAGGTGATGCCAGCGGCAGGCTCTGCCCAATCGGCATTGCGGGAAACCAGGCTGCCGATGGCCGCGGCAATCATGTAGAGCCCGGCGAGCAGCAGCGGCCAGCCGATGAGCGCACGCGCCGCACCGCCGATGCTCTTGATGGCAAAATGTTTCACCTGTAACCTTATCGGCATGAATGCGCCTCGCACCGAAATCGCCCATGTCTATGCGGAGCCGCCGCCGGGCGCAAATCCGGATTGGACCGTGCCGCAAAACTGGGCTGCATTCGATGCCGACGCGCATGCCATGTGGGATCGGCTCTTTGCCCGGCAAGCAGACATGCTGCCCGGCCGCGCGGCGGACGCATTCCTGCGCGGTATCGATGTGCTGCGGCTCGAAAAGCCTGGCATTCCGGATTATGCGGAGCTGAATGCCAGGCTGATCGCAGCCAGCGGCTGGCAGGTTGTCGCAGTGCCAGGGCTCGTGCCTGATGCAGTGTTTTTCGATCATCTCGCAAATCGCCGATTTCCGGCGGGCAACTTCATTCGCAGGCCAGATCAGCTTGATTATCTGTCGGAGCCAGATGTGTTTCACGATGTGTTCGGCCACGTGCCGATGCTGGCTGATCCGGTCTTCGGCGATTATATGGTGGCCTATGGCAAGGGCGGGCTGCGCAGTCTGGGCTTTGATGCGCTTGATCATCTTGCGCGGCTATATTGGTATACGGTTGAATTCGGCCTGATCGCGCAGGCGGACGGGCTGCGCATTTATGGCGCCGGCATTGTTTCAAGCTATGCCGAAAGCCTGTTTGCGCTCGATAGCGAAAGCCCGAACCGGATTGCCTTTGATCTTTTGCGCGTGATGCGCACGCCCTATCGCATCGATGATTTCCAGCAGAATTATTTCGTCATCGAAAGCCTGCAATCGCTGCTCGATGCAACTGCCGGGACGGATTTTGCGCCCCTTTACGAGCAGCTTGCGGGCTTGCCCGATATCGCCATTGCCGATCTGGTGGAGGGTGATCAGCTGTTGACACGCGGCACCCAA
>CAZFYJ010000186.1:0-4395 GCA_964523215.1 uncultured Sphingomonadaceae bacterium
TGCGGCCATGATGCTGTGCGCTCTAATCGCGAACGGCGGGTGCGGCAAGGCTGGCCAAGCGGTCTCGTGCTGCTGACATGGCGTGCCTGTGCCATCCGTGCTGGTGAAGTGAGGCGTGCCACACAGGGCGGAGCCTGTCAGATCAAGGGGCCAAACTCGGCCAGCAAATCCTGATACAGCTTCATCTTGAATGGCACGATGATGCCTGGCAGCGCATCCGGCGCGATCCATTTCCAGGCGCGAAATTCCGGGTGGGCTGTTTCGAGGTTGACATCGCGGTCCTCGCCGGTGAACCGCATCAGAAACCACCATTGCCGCTGCCCGCGCCATTTGCCTTTCCAGATGGTGCCGGCAAGTTCGGGCGGCAGATCATAAGCATATTCGGCGGCGGACCGGGCGATCACCTGCACCAGATGCGGCGCGATGCCGGTTTCCTCTTCCAGCTCGCGCAGGGCCGCAGCCTGCGGATCCTCGCCATCGTCGATCCCTCCTTGCGGCATCTGCCACGCCTCGACAACATTGTCGAGCCGCTGCGCCACGAAAATCCTGCCAGATCGGTTCGCCAGCATGATGCCTGCACCGGGCCGATAATGCGCCGGATCATAGAGCATCACGGCAGCACCGCTTTCAGATCGCTGAAGATGCGGGCGACATCATCATTGGCAGAGGGCAGGGCCTTGCGCAGGCTGATCAGCCCGTGAATGCTGCCTTCAGCCTCATAATGGCGCACGGTGACCCCGGCTTCGGCCAGTGCCTGCGCAAAGGCGCGGCCTTCATCGCGCAGCGGATCGAGGCTGGCGGTGGAGATCGCCGTCGGCGGCAGGCCGGCGAGCGAACCAAGGAGCGGTGCTGCACGCCAGTCGCCGCTCGTGGCCGCATAATGGGCCGAAAACCAGATCATGTCATCGCGGCTGAGCAGGTAGCCGCTGCCAAATTCATCATAGCTGGGCCAGTCCACGCCCTCGCTGACCACGGGATAGATGGGGTTCATCGCGATCACGGGCACGGCTGCTGGCCGGTCGCGCAAGGCCATGGCCGTGACGATGCACAAATTGCCCCCGGCGCTGTCGCCGGACAGGATCAGGCCGGTTGCCCCCATATGCACGGCGGCCCAGCGGGCGGCGGCCTCGCAATCATCGGGCGCGGCGGGGAAGGGATGCTCGGGTGCCAGGCGATAGGCGATGGAGAGGACGGGCAGGTCCATCGCCCGCGCCATTTCCGCGCAAAAAGGCGCGTAGACGTCGATATCGCCGATCACGAAGCCGCCGCCGTGGAAAAAGACGATCAGGGGCCCGCCCTCGCGCCCGTCGCGCGGGTCGAACAGCCGCGCCGCCACGTCGCCGGCGGGGCCGGGAATGGCCAGATCGCGCTGAACGGCAAGCGGCCCCACCTCCTTTTCGGCCACAGGGAGCATCGCTGTCATCATCGCGCGCGCCTCTGCCGGGGAGACCTGGTGCGTCTTTGGCCCTGGCAAGGCATTGAGAAAGGACAGAAACTGCCGCACATCATCGCGGACGAACGCATCGGTCATGATCATATTTCTCCCACCAGCCTGGCTGCATCCATGCGCAATCTTCGCCCAACACACAATATTGCTTTACACCGGATAGAGATTTCCTGTTTGGCTTTTGCTATGCGGCCGGAATAAAGGGCGGGCGACGATCGAAAACTGGGGTAGTGACGGACAATGGCAACAGCCTTGAGGATTGACGAACCGGCGGGGTCCGCCCTGCCGCGTGAGGCCGTGGTGGTGCGCTTTGCGGGCGACAGCGGCGACGGGATGCAGCTGACCGGCGGGCAGTTCACCCTGTCATCGGCGCTTGCGGGCAATGATTTTGCGACCTTTCCGGATTTTCCGGCGGAAATCCGGGCGCCACAGGGCACCACCTTTGGCGTCTCTGCCTTTCAGATCAATTTCGGCGCGACTGCGATCGACACGGCAGGCGATGCCCCCGATGTGCTGATCGCGATGAACCCGGCGGCGCTCAAGGTGAATGTCCAGCAGCTGAAAAAGGGCGGCCTGATCATCGCGGATAGCGGTGAATTCACGGCCCGCAACCTGGCCAAGGCCGGCTATGATGCAAATCCTCTCGATGATGACAGCCTCAGCGCGTGGCAATGCGTGCACTTCAATATCAGCCAGCTCACGCTGGATGCCGTGAAGCCCTTTGGCCTTGGCAACAAGGAGGCGCTGCGCTGCAAGAATATGTGGACGCTGGGCCTGGCGCTGTGGATGTTCGATCGGGATCGTGCGCCGCTGGTGCAATGGCTGAAGGATAAATTTGCGCGCAACCCAGTGCTGGCAGAGGCCAATATTGCCGCGCTGAATGCGGGCCATGCCTATGGCGAGACCGCTGAAATCGGCCAGCCGGGCGCTGCCCCCGTTCCGCAGATGCGGGTGGCCGCAGCACCTGTGGCACCCGGCATCTATCGCACCATCACGGGTGCGGATGCGATGGCCTATGGCCTGGTTGCCGGTGCGCAGCTGGCCGGGCTCAACATGTTTTTCGGCGGCTATCCGATCACGCCGGCCAGTTCCATCCTGCACGCGCTTTCGCGCCTGAAGGAGTTCGGCATCACGACATTTCAGGCCGAAGACGAGATTGCCGCCATTTGTTCGGCCATCGGCGCATCCTATGCTGGCCAGCTGGGCGTCACATCCTCATCCGGCCCCGGCATCGCGCTGAAGACCGAGGCAATGGGCCTTGCGATCATGACCGAGCTTCCGCTCGTGATCGTCAATTCGCAACGCGGCGGGCCGTCCACTGGCTTGCCGACCAAGACCGAGCAGTCCGATCTCTATCAGGCCGTCTATGGCCGCAATGGTGATGCGCCACTGCCGGTGATTGCCGCGCGCTCCCCTTCGGATGCCTTTGATTGTGCGATCGAGGCCGTGCGCATCGCGACCCAATATATGACGCCGGTGATGCTGCTAACCGATGGCTATATTGCCAATGCGGCAGAGCCGTGGGCGATCCCCGATATGGCCGCATATCAGCCGTTTCCCGTCCGCTTTCTGGCCGAAAAGCCCGCAGATGGGTTCAAGCCCTATGCCCGTGATGCAAAGCTTGCGCGCCCGTGGGTCAAGCCGGGCACGCCAGGGCTGACGCATCGCATCGGCGGCATCGAAAAAGAGGTCGATACCGGCCACATCAATTACAGCCCCGCCAATCACCAGGCGATGACCGATCTGCGCAAGGCCAAGGTGGATGGCGTGGCGGCGAGCATTGCCGATCAGGACGTGTGCCTCGGCGAACCCGGCGGAAAACTTGCGGTGGTCGGCTGGGGCAGCACCTATGGCCCGATCCATCAGGCAGTGGGCCGTGCGCGGGCGAACGGCATGGATGCCAGCCATATCCACATCCGCCACATCTGGCCGATGCCGCGCAATCTGGGCGATTTGCTGAGATCTTATGATAAAGTCATCGTGCCCGAGATGAACACGGGGCAGCTGAAAACCCTGCTGCGCGACCAGTTTGTGATCGATGTCCAGCCTCTCAACAAGGTCAGCGGCCAGCCATTTACGATTGCCGAGATTGAGGCGGCCATTGAGGGAGCATTGGCATGAACGACATGACCCCCATCCAGAAATCGAGCCCCAAGGATTGGGAAACCGATCAGGAAGTCCGCTGGTGCCCCGGCTGCGGCGACTATGCGATTTTGAAGGCTGTGCAGCGCACCATGCCGGAGCTTGGCCGCAAGCCTGAGGATACCGTGTTCATCTCCGGCATTGGCTGCTCCAGCCGCTTTCCCTATTATATGGAAACCTATGGCTTCCACACAATCCATGGCCGCGCACCGGCTGTGGCAACGGGTGTGAAGCTCGCCAATCCCGATCTGGACGTGTGGATCATCACCGGCGATGGCGATGCGCTGTCGATTGGCGGCAACCACACGATGCACCTGCTTCGGCGTAATCTGGATTGCCAGATCATGCTGTTCAACAACGAGATTTACGGGCTGACCAAGGGCCAATATTCGCCCACCAGCCGCGAGGGCACCAAATCGCCTTCGACGCCGCTTGGCTCGGTCGATCGTCCGGCCACCGCCTGCGCCTTTGCGCTGGGGGCGGGCGGGCGCTTCATTGCACGAGCCTATGATGTCTCGAAACAGCTGGTGGACGTGCTGAAAGCAGCGCATGCCCACAAGGGCGCCGCCTTTATCGAGATTTTCCAGAATTGCATTGTCTATAATGCCGATGTGTTTGCGGGCTTTACGGACAAGGCCAATGCTGCTGCGCACCAGCTGTGGCTGACCGATGGAGAGCCGATGCTGTTTGATGGCGGCAAGCGCGGCATTGCCATGGACATGGAGGCGCTGACGCTGAGCGTGGTCGATGTCGCGGATGGCGACTGGCAGGCCGCCGGCGTGATCCGCCACAATGTCACCAATCGG
>CAZFYJ010000187.1:0-4381 GCA_964523215.1 uncultured Sphingomonadaceae bacterium
ACCGCCCTGCAGCCCGCCGACCGGGCGATTATCATCGCGGCCCATCCACACCCCTGTGGTCAGACCGCTCGAAAAGCCCACAAAATAGCCATCACGATTGCTGTTGGTGGTGCCGGTCTTGCCGGCAACGGGGCGACCGATCTGTGCCGCACGCCCGGTTCCCGTGACCACGGCCGATTGCATCAAATCGGTGATCCCGGCGGCCACCCATGGCTCGACCACCGCCGTCACCGGCGCTGCTTTGTGGGCAAACAGCAGTTCGCCATCCGCCGTCGTCACCCGTGAAATGGCATAAGGGGTGACCGGCGCACCTTTGCGATAAATGCCGGCAACCGCGCGCGTCATGTCGATCAGCCGCACCTCGGATGTGCCGAGCACCATCGAGGGCGAGGTGCTGATCGTGGTGTTGATGCCAAAGCGCCGCGCCATGTTTGCAACGCTGGACGTGCCGACATCGCGGCCCAGCTTGGCAGCAATGGTGTTCACCGAATTGGCAAAGGCCGTGCGCAGGTTCATCTGCCCGGCAAAGCGGCCGTTGCTGTTCTTGGGCTGCCAGCCGCCAATGTCCACCGGCTCGTCGATCATCGTATCGCTGAGCTTGTAGCCGGCCTCGATCGCCGCCATGTACACGAAGATTTTCCATGCAGAGCCGGGCTGCCGCGTTGCCGTTGTCGCGCGGTTATAGTTGGACGTGACATAATCGGTGCCGCCCACCATGGCGCGCACGGCGCCATCGCGATCGATCGACACCAGCGCGCCCTGTACCCCGCCTGGCACCGAGGTGACGACCGCGGCCGTGGCGGCCGCCTGCATGCGCACGTCAAGCGTGGTCCACACATCGATCGGGCGGGTTGTCTCATCGATCAGCGAATCAAGCTGGGGCAGCGCCCAATCCGTGAAATAGCGTGCGCTTGTCTGTGGTGGCTGGGCAGCGAGCTTCACTGCGCGCGGCTGCGCACTGGCCGCCTGGGCCGCCGTGATCACGCCCACGTCTTGCATCACGGAGAGGACCACGCCGGCGCGCCCCACGGCCGCCTTGGGATCGGCGGTGGGCGAATAGCGCGAGGGCGCCTTGACCAGCCCGGCGACGATGGCGGCTTCAGACAAATTGAGTTCGCGGGCGCTGTGGCCGAAAAAGCGGCGCGAGGCCGCATCGATGCCATAGCTGCCGCCGCCGAAATAGACCTTGTTGAGATAAAGTTCGAGGATCTGGTCCTTCGAAAACTTCCACTCCAGCGCCATGGCGATGATCGCTTCGCGCAATTTGCGCACATAGCTGCGATTGTTGGTAAGAAAGACATTGCGGGCGAGCTGCTGGGTGATGGTGGATGTGGCGCGCAGCCGCCCGCCGCCGGTCGCGCTGTTGTATACCGCACGCCCCAGCCCATAAGGATCGACGCCCGGATGATAACGGAAGCGGCGATCCTCCACCGCGACCATGGCATCTTCCATCACCTGGGGCACGTCCTTCAGCGTCAGCCACTCGCCATAATTGGGGCCGATCGATTGCAGGATGGTGCCATCTGCCGCACGGATGCGGATGGTCTGCCCGTTGGGTGATTCCTTGAGGGCCTCATATTCGGGAAGCTCGCGCACCGCGATGGCAACAGCCGTTCCCAGGGCAATCGCACACACCACCCCGACGACCAGCCCGATTTTGGTCAGCCGCCAGAAAATCCGCTTGAACCGGCCCGGCGACGGGGCTGCTGCGCTGTCTGTGGTCGGGCGACGGGCCATTGCCGCGATGATTAGGCGCTTGCGATTCGGCGGACAAGCAATTTGTCGATCTTGCGCCCGTCCAGATCGACAATCTCGAAATCCCAGCCCTGATCGGCAAAACGCTCGCCCAGCTGTGGCAGGTGGCGCAAGGTCCACAGCACATAGCCGGCAGCGGTTGCATAATCGCGATCCTCAGGCAGCTGCAGGCCAAGCCGCTCGGCAAACATATCGGCAGGCATCGCCCCGGAAATGAGGAAGCCGCCATCTTCGCGCTCGACGATATGGGGTTCGCTGCCAATATCCTGATCCGAGGCGAACTCCCCGGCAATGGCAGACAGCAGATCAGCCGGCGTCACAATCCCCTCGAAATGCCCATATTCATCGTGCACCATCAGCATCGGCACATCGGCGGTGCGCAGCATTTCCAGTGCATCCATGGCATCGAGCTGATCGGGCACGACACTGGGCGTGCGCATCAGCCGCCGCAGATTGATGCTGTCTCCCTTGAACAGCGCAGCTGCAATGTCGCGCGCCTGCACCACGCCGATCATGGCATCGACCGTGCCCTCGCCCACGGGCAGCCTTGTGTGCGGGCTGGCCAGCAGCCGGGCGCGCACGGCATCGGCATCGGCTTCGACATCGATCCAGTCCACTTCGGTGCGCGGTGTCATCACCTCGCGCACGGGCCGGTCCGCCAGCCGCACGACGCCGGAAATGATGGCGCGTTCGCTTTCCTCGATCACGCCGGAATGGCTGGCCTCTGCCACGATCATGTGCAGCTCTTCTGCGGTGACCTTGTTCTCGCTTTCGCGGCGCAGGCCGAGCAGCCGGAAAATGATGGCGCTGCTGCCATCGAGCAGCCACACCAGGGGGGCGGTGATCCGCGCAAGCAGCGTCATCGGCCCGGCCACCAGCACGGCAATCGGCTCTGGCCCGCGCAGCGCAAATTGCTTGGGCACCAGTTCGCCCACGATCAGTGACACATAAGTGGTGACCAGGATCACCAGCCCGAAGGCGAGCGTGAGTGCGGTATCCGCCTCCAGCGCCAGGCCATCGCGCAGCATGGCGGCAACCGGTGCAGACAGGCTTGCACCCGAATAGGCCCCGGCCACGATGCCTACCAGCGTGATCCCGATCTGCACTGTCGAGAGAAAACGGCCCGGATTTTCAGCAAGCGCCAGCGCCGAACGCGCCCCGCGCTTGCCGCTGCGCGCCATGGCCTGCAGCCGTGCCTTGCGCGCCGAAACGATCGCCAGTTCCGACATGGCGAGCACCCCATTGAGCAGGATCAGCGCAAAAATGATGAGGACATCGAGCCAGGGAAAATTCATGGCACCGCGATCCGGAAGCTTTCGCGCAGGCCATCCAGCACGAATTGGGTCGCGAGCGCGGCCAGCAGCACGCCCAGAAGACGCGTGATCACCGTTTCCATATCCTTGCCGATGCGGCGCATCAGCGGCCCGGCGGCCAGCAGCGCGGCAAGCGTGATCAGCAGCACGCAGCCGAGCGCGCCGAAAATGGTCAGCGCCCGTTCCAGCCCCTGATTTTCGGCCATCAGCAGCATCAGCGAGGCGATCGAGCCGGGCCCGGCGATCATCGGCATTGCCATCGGGAAGACCGAGACATCCTCCACCTCTGGCGTGGCGATGATTTCCTGCGCACGCGCCTCGCGCCGTTCGGTGCGCTTTTCGAACACCATGTCGATCGCGATCAGAAACAGCATCAGCCCGCCGGCGATGCGAAAGCTGTTGAGCTCGATGTGCAGCGCGTTCAGCAATTCCTCGCCAAACAGGCCGAAAACCGCAAGAATGGATGCCGCCACCAGCACGGCGCGCACGGCCATCCGCCGCCGCTGCTGCGCATTGGCCTGTGCCGTGAGGCTGGCATAAATGGGGGCACAGCCGGGCGGATCGATCACAACGAAAAAGGTGACGAAAGCGGAAACAAACAGCTCCATCATCGGCGGCCTACAATCTTTCCGGAAGCGGCAAGCCCGCCTGGCGATGCGCCCCGGCGAGCGTGTTGCGCAACAGGCAGGCAATCGTCATCGGGCCAACCCCGCCGGGCACCGGGGTGATCGCACCAGCCACCTGCGATACGGCAGCAAAGTCCACATCGCCGACAAGCCGGGCCTTGCCTGCGCTCCCTTCGGGTGCGGCCATGCGGTTGATGCCCACATCGATCACGGTGGCACCAGGCTTGATCCAGTCCGCCGCGACCATGTTGGCGCGGCCGACGGCTGCAACGACAATGTCGCCGCGGCGTACCACGGCGGGCAGATCGGCGGTGCGACTGTGCGCGATGGTGACCGTGCAGCTCTCGCCCAGCAGCAGCTGCGCCATCGGCTTGCCGACAATGTTGGACCGGCCGATCACCACCGCCTCGCGCCCGGCCAGGTCGCCCAGCGCATCCTTCAGCAGCAAGAGGCAGCCCAGCGGCGTGCACGGCACATGCGCTGCACCTGTCTCTCCGCGCGCCAGCCGCCCGGCATTGTCGACATGAAAGCCGTCCACATCCTTGGCAGGCGAGATTTCGGCCAGCACGGCGCGTTCGTCGAGCCCGGCCGGCAAGGGCAGCTGCACCAATATGCCGTCCACTGCCGGATCGGCATTCAGCCGGCGCACCAGCGCGACAAGATCATCCTGGCCGGTCGCGGCGGGCA
>CAZFYJ010000188.1:0-4376 GCA_964523215.1 uncultured Sphingomonadaceae bacterium
TCTATCGCCAGGTCAAAAAGGGTTCGGCCACGCCGGGCTAGCGCCCCAAAAAAACGGGCAGGCCGAGGCCTGCCCAGTGGGGAGGGTCGTTTTGGAGCGTGGGGGCGGCGTGCTACAGCTTGAAGCCGAGGCCGACGCCGACCACCAGCGGATCGATGTTCACGCGCACCCGCTGCACCCCGGCGGCGGTGGTGTTGAGCCGCGCGGTCGTATCCATGTCGATATATTTGACGTCGAGATTGAGGAACATGCGCTCGTTCAGCTGGACATCGACGCCTGCCTGCGCGGCCCAGCCAAAGCTGTTGCTCAGCCGCACGCTGGTCTGCCCGACAGCGGCTTCCAGCCCGGCAGAGGCCTTGTCCGCATAGAACATGGTCCAGTTCACGCCCGCGCCGACATAGGGCCGCACCTTGGCATCAGGCGCGAAATGATATTGTGCGGTCAGCGTCGGCGGCAGCACCCAGGTGGAGGCCAGCTTGCCAATGGTGGCGGGCACCCCGCTTTTGCCGCCCACATCATGCTTGGTGGTGGCGGCAATCAGCTCCAGCCCCACATTCTTGGTGGCCATATAGGTGATGTCCACTTCGGGCATCACGCTGTTGCTCACGGTCACGCCATCGGCCGGAAAGGCAGGCGTGATGCCGCTCGATCCCTCGTTGGGCGCAACCATGATGCCGCGCACGCGCAGCAGCACATCGCCTTCGTCTGCATGCGCCGGCGTGATTGCCGCCATGCTGCTGATCAGGCCCGTGATCAGCAGGCCCGTCATCTGTGCCACCCCCCTGGTGGCTGTCTGTTTCATGCTCATATCATGTCTCCCTGTGATGAGCGGTTGAATGTGCATGCCATGCCCCTCAGCGGGCCAGCAGCAGCGGAATGTCGCTTTCGGCGATCAGATTGCGGGTGACCCCGCCCAGCAGCGTTTCGCGCAGGCGCGAGCGGCCATAGGCCCCCATCACGATGGCCCCGGCGCCATGATCGCGGGCAAAATGGGCCAGCACATCTTCAGGATCACGCACGCCGGGATCGATGATGTGCAGCTCTGCCATCACGCCGTGGCGCGAGAGATAGGCCCCCGCCTCCATCTGGCTGATCTCGTGCGACATGGTGCCGATCGACACGAGGTGGACAGCGCGCGCCCGCGCCATCAGCGCGATGGTCTGGCGCAGGGCGCTGGCGGCCTGATCCGATCCGTTCCAGCCAATCACGATAGGTGCCTGGGGATCGATCCGGTCCATCCCGTCGGGCACCATCAGCACCGGGCAGGCCGCATGGATGGCAACCTCGCTCACGATCGGGAGCGGCCTCGGCCCGGCCGATGTCCGCGCCGACTGGCTGACGACCAGCAGATCGGCAAGCGCGGTTGCCGCCACCAGAACCTGCGCCACATCGCCGTTCACGGCCTGCCAGTCCCAGCGCACATCGCCATCGACAAGGCGGTTCTCGATGTCGTGCCGCAGCCGGTCCTGCGCGGCCTGAAGATCGTTGATCACAGCGGCGCTCACCATCATGCCTGCGGCCGGATCAAGGCCGCCATAAGCGGCATAGGGTGCCGCCATCAGGCAGGTGAGATGCGCATCATGGGCGCGGCACAGATCAAGCGCAACCGCCAGCCGCCCCGCCAGTGCGCTATCATCATGGATATGGACGATCACCGATTTCATCATTCGCCTCCCTCGATGCCGGTCAGCATAAGGGCGTTCCGTGCCCGTGCTTTGATGCAGGGCAAATTGCGGATTGATCGAGGTCAAAGACGGGCGGGTGCGATGGCTTTAGGCATGCAGGCCATGTGGCCCTATCTACCCGAGATTCTGGCACAGCCGGTGCCGCGCTATACCAGCTATCCCCCGGCCACGGCCTTTTCCGGCGATGTGGGGGCGGCCCAGCAGGCCGAGGCGCTGAATGCCGTTGTGGCTGGCACGCCCACCTCGCTCTATGTCCACATTCCTTATTGTCACAGCATCTGCTGGTATTGCGGCTGCAACACCGGGCTGGCGGGCAAGGCCCAGCGGCTGACGGCCTATCTGGAAGCGCTGGAGTCGGAAATCCGCCTCGTCAGCCGCATGCTGGGCGGGCGCGGGCGGATCAGCCGGATTGCGCTGGGCGGCGGCAGCCCCAATGCCATCGCGCCGCTGGCCTTCGTGCGGCTGGTGGATCGGCTGGTCACCTGCTTTGCCGCAGGCGATGTGCCGATTGCCGTCGAAATCGATCCGCGCAGCTTCACCATGGAATGGGCAATGACCCTGGCGATCGCGGGCGTCAGCCGGGTCAGCTTTGGCGTGCAGAGCTTCGATCCGGATATCCAGGCCGCCATTGGCCGCATCCAGCCCTATGCGCTGGTCGAAACATGCGTGGCGGCGCTGCGGGCGCGGGGCGTCAGCTCCATCAATTTCGATCTTGTCTATGGCCTGCCGATGCAGACGATGGCGCGGCTGGAAGCCACGCTGGATCAGGCCATTGCGCTGCGGCCGGATCGCATTGCCCTGTTCGGCTATGCCCATCTGCCGGGCATGTTTGCGCGCCAGCGCCGCATCGACAGCGCCACCCTGCCCGATCTTGCGGCGCGCTTTGCGATGGCGGCGGCCGGCTATCAGCAGCTGGAGGCGGCGGGCTATGTGCCGATCGGGTTCGATCATTTTGCCCTGCCGCACGATCCGCTGGCGCAGGCGGCGGCTGCGGGCACGGTGCACCGCAACTTCCAGGGCTTTACCGAGGATGACAGCGCCATCCTGATCGGCATGGGGGCCAGCGCGATCAGCATGTTTCCCGATCGCATCATCCAGAATGAGAAAAAGGCGGGCGATTATCGCGCGCTGTGCGCCGCAGGGCAGCTGGCCGGGACAAAGGGCGTGCTGCGCCCGCGCGAGGCGCAGGCCCGCGCTGCGGCGATCGAGGCGCTGCTGTGTCGCGGCGAAACGGCAATCGATCCGCGCTGGTCGCTGGGTGCAGCAGGCGAGCAGATGGCGGCGCTGGCCCGCGCCGGGCTGATCGCGCTGGAAGAAGGGCGCATGCGGATCCACCGGCATGCGCTGCCCTATGCCCGGCATGTCGCGGCAACCCTTGATGCAACGTGGCGGCCGCCCTCACCGGCGACCTATTGAACGCCATCTAGCCGCGGATCGCCTTGCCCAGCGCATCGAGCAGGCCGTTCACAAATCCCGCCTCGCGCGGTGCATAAAAGGCCTTGGCCACATCCACATATTCGCTGATGACGGCCCCCAGCGGCACATCGTGCCGCGCCGTCAGCTCATAGGCCCCCACCCGCAGGCAGGCGCGCATCGGCTTGTCCAGCCGGTCGAGGCTCCATCCCGCGCTCAGCCGGGCCGCGATCAGCGCGTCCAGCGCGTCCACCTGGGCAATGGTTCCCGCCACCAGATCGTCGAAAAAGGCGGTTTCGGCGGCAGCGTACTGCGCATCCTCGATCACGGCACCCAGCCGGTGTTCATGAAATTCGTGCAGCAGCGCGGGCACGCCGGGCGCCTCCATATCCCATTGATACAGCGCCTGCACCGCCGCCAGCCGGGCCGCAGAGCGCGCCTGCGAGCGGGCGCCGGGAGAGCGTGAGCCGGGCGCCATCACAGCCGTGCCCTGACGCTCAGCGCGTGCGCGGGCAGCCCCTCTGCATCGGCCAGCCGTGCCGCCGCCGGGCCCAGCGTCGCCAGCGCATCGGGCGAGCAGCCGATGAAGCTGGTGCGCTTCATGAAATCGCTGACCGACAGGCCGGAGGAAAAGCGCGCGCGCCGCCCGGTGGGCAGCACATGATTTGGCCCGGCCAGATAATCGCCCATCGCCTCCGGCGTGTGGCGGCCGAGAAAGACCGAACCGGCATGGCGGATCTGCGCAAACAGGGCTTGCGGATCGGCAACCGCCAGCTCCACATGTTCGGCGGCCAGCGCATCGACGAGCGGCGGCGCCTGCGCCAGATCGGCAATGCGGATGATGACGCCATGATCGCGCCAGCTCGCGCCCGCGACGGCCGCAGAGGCAAGCGCGGCGAGATGCGCCTCCACCGCGGCGGCCACCGCATCGGCAAAAGCGGCATCATCGGTGATGAGGATCGATTGGCTGGTCGGATCATGCTCGGCCTGGCTCAGAAGATCGGCGGCGATCCATGCCGGATCGTTCGCCCCGTCGGCCACCACCAATATTTCGGATGGGCCGGCCACCATATCGATGCCGACCACGCCATAAAGCTGGCGCTTTGCCTCTGCCACCCAGGCATTGCCCGGCCCGGTGATGACATCCACCGGGGCAATTCGTTCAGTGCCATAGGCCAGCGCGGCAATTGCCTGCGCGCCGCCCACGCGCCAGATGGCATCCACCCCGGCGATGTGCGCCGCCGCCAGCACGGTCGCATTGGTCTCGCCGCCGGGCGT
>CAZFYJ010000189.1:0-4326 GCA_964523215.1 uncultured Sphingomonadaceae bacterium
GTTGCATCATCGCGCTCAGCGACCACGGCGGCAATGCGGCAGGCAGCAGCGAACAGGGCCGCCGTCTTGGCACCAATGATGTCGAGATATTGTTCTTCGCTGGTATCGACCCGGCGCTGGGCCGTCAGCTGGTTGACCTCGCCTTCGGCAATGATCGCCGAGGCTGATGAGAGGATGCGCAGCACCTTCAGGCTGCCATCTTCCACCATGAGTTCAAATGCCCGCGAAAAAAGGAAATCTCCCACCAGCACACTGGCAGGATTGCCCCAGATGATGTTTGCAGTGCGCCGGCCCCGCCGCATGTCCGATCCATCGACAACATCATCATGCAGCAATGTTGCCGTGTGAATGAACTCAACAGTTGCGGCCAGCTTGTGATGCCGCGTGCCACCATAATCGAGCAGGCGCCCGCATGCCAGGGTCAGCATCGGCCGCAGCCGCTTGCCCCCGCCCGCAATCAGATGCCCTGCCAGTTCGGGAATGAGCGGAATGCGGGATTGCATGCGATCGAGGATGACCGAATTGACAGCGTTCATATCTTCCGCAACCAGCGCCATCATCGGATGAAGCGATGGCGCCGTGCCGGGTGTAAGAGGGTGCACTGTTGCGGTCATGGGCTCCTGTTATCGCTGTCATGAGGGATTGCAACCTTTTTGCGTCGCTTTAAGGTGACACAAAAGCTGTCAAAAAGGGCATGATCGTGAGCCATGAGGACCAGGCGACACAGGATGCGACGCACCTGTTGCAGGGCTATCGCCGCAGCATCGACAATATCGATGCCGCGCTGGTGCATATCCTTGCCGAACGCTTCAAGATCACCCAGGCGGTCGGCCGGCTCAAGGCCACGCATGGCTTGCCGCCTGCCGACGAACAGCGCGAGGAACGGCAGATCGCGCGGCTGCGGCAGCTGGCGGAAGATGCAGCGCTTGACCCTGAATTCAGCGAAAAGTTCCTGCGCTTCATCATTGACGAAGTGATCCGCCACCATCAGACGCTGCGGGGCTAAATCGCGTCAAGCCTTGGGCAGCTCGAGCCGCACCAGCAATCCGCCCAGTTCTTCGCTCTCATCGAGCGTGACCGTGCCGCCATAGATTTCCGCCACATCGCGCACGATCGCAAGGCCAAGACCCGTGCCGTGCTTGCCGCTGTCGAGCCGCACGCCACGATCAAACAGACGCACCCGATCTTCCCTCGCAATCCCATTGCCATCATCTTCGACATCGATGCGCACCAGATCACCTGCATCGACGAGGGTCACAAACACGGTGCCATGGCCATATTTGGCAGCATTATCGACAAGATTGCCGATCATTTCATCAAGATCCTGCTTTTCGACGCGCACCGCCAGCGATTTGTCTCCCTCGCTCTCGATGCGCACCAGCGGATAGAGGCGCTGCACAGCGCGTTCGACCCCAGTCACGCTCTCCCACAGCATTGCCCGCGCCTGCATGCTCGCGCGACGGCCCACTGCCCGGGCACGCGCCAGATGATGATCGACCTGGCGCTGCATTGTCGCCGTCTCGCGCTGGACAATCGCTGCAAGATCGGGTGCCTTTGCCGCAGCGGCAGAGCGGATCACCGTCAGCGGCGTCTTCAGCGCATGCGCCAGATTGCCCGCGTGCGTCCGCGCTTCTTCTGCCTGCTTGGCATTGTGGTCGATGAGCGCATTCAGCTCGTCCACCATCGGCATCACTTCATTGGGCATTGGCGCAGCAAGGCGCGTGGCCGAGCCCTGCCGCATCTCTGCGATAGCAACGCTGATCTTGCGCAGCGGCCACAGCCCGTAAATGATCTGGAGCGCGGCAAGCAGCATCAAGCCACAGCCAAGTGCTGCAAAGCTGCGCACCAGCGTTGCGCGCACGGCGGCAATTTCCTCATCGAGGCCCGCCCGGCTCTGCGCCACCTGGAAGCGCCACACCGTGTCAGAGCCCGGAATGATGGCCTCCTGCTCCAGCACGCGCAGACGCTCGAACGGCGGGGTCGCGGCAAACTGATCGCTGTCATAGGCATGCACCCCGTCGCCCTCATGCACCTGGCTGATGTCGAGCGTCCGATCCCACAGCGATCGCGATGGAAATGGCGTGCGCCCCTTGCCGCTGATCTGCCAGTAAAGCCCGCTCGCTGGTTCCAGAAAGCGCTGATCGCTCAATTCCTGCACCAGACGGATGTCGCCAAAGGGATCGATTTCGGCGGATCGGATCATGGCGGTCAGCACATATTCCAGCCCGCGATCAAAATTGCTGGTGATCGATGCTGTCAGCACCCGGTCCATCGCAAAACCGCCCCCGAGCAGCAGCAGCGAAATCCACACCGCGGCAATCGCGGTCATGCGCCGCCCCAGCGAGCCGGTCGATGGCGGGCGGTCAACCGCCGGAGCAGGCTTGAGCAAGGGCTGGTCGGCGTCTGCCATGCTGTGGGCCTCGCCCCGTTCGCCGCTGCCGGTCAGCCGGCCGGGTCTTCCAGGCTATAGCCCAGCCCGCGAATGGTGGTGATCACATCCATGCCCAGTTTCTTGCGGATGCGCGTCACAAAAACCTCGATCGTGTTGGAATCGCGATCAAAGTCCTGATCGTAGATATGTTCGATCAGCTCTGTGCGCGAAACGACCTTGCCCTTGTGATGCATGAGATAGGCCAGCAGCTTATATTCCTGCGCGGTCAGCCGCACCGATTGGCCATTGAGCGTCACCTTGCCCGAACGGGTATCCAGCCGCACATCGCCCGCGGTCAGCTCGCTCGAAGCGTTGCCGGATGCACGGCGGATCAGCGCACGCAGCCGCGCAATCAACTCCTCGCTCTGAAAGGGCTTGGCGAGATAATCATCAGCGCCTGCATCAAGCCCGGCCACCTTGTCCGACCAGCTGTCGCGCGCCGTCAGCACCAGCACCGGAAAGTTTCGCCCTTCCTTGCGCCAGCGGTCCAGCACGGTCAGCCCGTCAATTTCGGGCAGGCCGAGATCGAGGATGGCGGCATCATAATTCTCGGTGGAGCCGAGAAAATGCCCGTCTTCTCCATCGGTTGCAAGATCGACAGCATAGCCCGCCGCAACCAGCGAGGCTTTTAACTGTGGCCCGAGGGTCGGCTCATCTTCGACAATCAAAATGCGCATGTAACGTCTTTCACATGAGGGGCGTGATGCTCATGCCCCTCGCGCGGGGGGGTTGTAAAGCCCCGGTGCAGCGTCGCAGCAGTGACAGACATGAAAAACACGCAAAGCCAGGCCGGGCGGGCGCAATCAGCGGGCGCTGCCGACGATGCGGCCGGTCCGTGCGTCGACATCGACAAACACCACGCGCTTGCCGTCCATGAACTTGAGGCGATAGGTGCGCGAACGCTCGTTGAAATCGCCGCCACCCAGAAAGGTCATCCGGCTATAGGGGGCCTGCCGCTGAACCATCGCCACAATCGACGCCAGCGGCAGCAGCGCGCCATTTGACAGGGCTTCCCGCGCAACCGACTGGTCGTCGCGCGGCGAGGCGGCCGCTGGTGCCGCCAGCGCACAGATGATGGCGAGCGCAATGGCCTTGGGCAGATGATGCGTCTGTTTCATCGCCGCTGTTCCTACATGTTTCATCATGCAAAGGGCAATAGGCCATACGCATTGAACTGCCCGTGAACAGCAAGCTTGCCAGCGGTTCAGCTTTGCAACGGCGATGCTTGGCTCAGCGCTCCGGCTCGGCAATGAGATTGTAGAGAAGCGCGCCGATGATGCCCCCGGCGATGGGCACAAGCCAGAAGAGCCACAACTGCTCCAGCGCGATGCCGCCCTCGATCAATGCTGGGCCCGTCGATCGCGCCGGATTGACCGAGGTGTTGGTGATCGGAATGCTGATGAGGTGAATGAGGACGAGCGCAAGCCCGATCGCAAGCGGGGCAAAGCCCGCTGGCGCACGCGCATCGGTTGCGCCCATGATCACGAACAGGAAGACCGCACTCAGCAAAAACTCCGCCACGATACCGGCCAGCATTGCATATCCGCCCGGCGAATGCGCACCCATGCCCGTTGTTGCCAGCCCGTTGGAGGCAAGATCATAATCGGGTGCACCGCTTGCGATCAGATAGAGCAAAGCGGCTGCCAATGTTGCGCCGACAAGCTGCGCCATGACATAGCCGACCACCTGGACCGCCGGGAAACGGCCGCCCGCCCAGAGGCCAATGGTGACTGCCGGATTGAAATGAGCGCCAGAAACGGGCCCAACGGCATAGGCCATGGTGACGACGGCTAGGCCGAATGCGAGACTGACGCCCAGATAGCCTATGCCCACATCGGCAACGCCCGCAGCACAGACCGCGGCACCGCATCCGGCGAATACCAGCCAAAAGGTTC
>CAZFYJ010000190.1:0-4314 GCA_964523215.1 uncultured Sphingomonadaceae bacterium
AGGTGCGGCACATGGTGGAAGTGATTGGCTGAGACGCAGGCATTGCGTTGATGCAACATGATGGCGCGAACAGAGCGAAAGCGAGTGCAGACAATGAAACTGAATGACATCCGCGACAATGATGGTGCCCGCAAGGCGCGCATGCGCGTGGGCCGGGGCATCGGATCCGGCAAGGGCAAGACCGCAGGGCGTGGGCAAAAGGGTGCCAAGGCCCGCTCCGGCGTTTCGATCAACGGGTTCGAAGGCGGCCAGATGCCGCTCCACATGCGCATTCCGAAGCGCGGCTTCAACAATATCTTTGCCAAGGATTATGCCGAAGTGAATCTGGGCCAGATCCAGAAGCTGGTGGATGCCAAGAAGCTCGATCCCAAGGCGGTGGTGGACCATGCTGCACTGCAGGCCGCAGGCGTTGCGCGCGGCGGCAAGGATGGCGTGCGCATCCTGGGCAAGGGCGAACTGACGACCAAGCTCAGCTTCACGGTTGCCGGAGTTTCGGCTGGGGCCAAAGCCGCGATCGAAAAGGCTGGCGGTTCGGTCGACGTGATCGTCGTCAAGTCCGCATCGGAAAAGGCGGCGGAAAAGCATCGCAGCAAGTCCAGCTACAAGGGCTGACCGGCACAGGCTGGCCGCCCTTTTTTGCGGAAAGGCCGTGGCAACGCATCTTGGTCTTTCCAAATCCGCCATGCCGCACTAGAGCGGGGGCGATCTGGTCGTTCGTGCGACCCTTCTATTGGAACCGATCATGGCATCACGCGCCGATCAAATGGCATCGCAATTCAGCCTGTCCAAATTCGGGCAGGCAACCGAACTGAAAAAGCGGTTGTGGTTCACCTTGGGTGCGCTCATCGTGTTCCGCCTGCTCAGCTTCGTTCCGCTGCCCGGCATTGATCCGGTCAAGCTCGCAGAGCTGTACGAGGGTGCGACCCAGGGCGGCAGCGTGCTCGACATGTTCAACACCTTTTCCGGCGGCTCGCTGGAGCGGATGAGCCTGATTGCGCTCGGCATCATGCCTTACATCACGGCCTCGATCGTGGTGCAGCTGGCAGCCGCCATTTCGCCCACGCTTGCCGCGCTGCGCAAAGAGGGTGAGAGCGGGCGCAAGAAGCTCAATCAATATACCCGTTATGGCACGGTGTTCCTGACTGCGATCCAGGGCTGGTTTCTGGCCGAAGGCTTGAAGACGCTGGGCGCGGCGCAGGGCATTCAGGCGGTGATTGATCCCAACATCATGTTCAACGTGACAACGGTGATCAGCCTGATCGGCGGCACCCTGTTTCTGATGTGGCTGGGCGAACAGATCACCAGCCGGGGCATTGGCAATGGCGTGTCGCTGATCATCATGGCGGGCATTGTGGCACAGCTGCCGCGCACCATCGGGCAGCTGTTTGAATCGGGTCGTTCCGGCTCGATCGACGGCGTTCTCATCACCCTGATTCTTGTCGGCGGCTTCGCGCTGATTGCCTTCATCTGCTTTGTGGAGCGGGCGCAGCGGCGCATCCTGATCCAGTATCCCAAGCGCTATACCCAGCGCGGCCAGATGCAGGCGGATCGCAGCCATCTGCCGCTGAAGGTCAACACGGCAGGCGTCATCCCGCCGATCTTTGCCTCGTCGCTGCTGTTCATGCCGCTCACCATTGCATCGTTCATGGGGCAGGATGTGCAGAATGGATCGGCAAGCGGCGATATCCTGATCCGCCTGTCCCAGCTGCTGCAGCATGGCGCGCCGCTTTATATGGCGCTCTATGCCCTTGGCATCATCTTCTTCTGCTTCTTCTATGTCTCGGTGGTGTTCAACCCGGAAGAAACTGCCGACAATCTGAAGCGGCAGGGCGGCTTCATTCCCGGCATCCGGCCCGGCAAGAACACCGAGGCTTATCTCGATTATGTGCTCACGCGGCTCACGGTCGTCGGTGCGGCCTATCTCACGCTGATCTGCCTTGTGCCCGAATATCTGGCGGGCCAGGTTGGCGCATTTGCCCTCGGCGGGACCAGCCTCCTGATTGTCGTGAACGTGACGATCGATACAGTGAGCCAGATCCAGAGCCATCTGCTCGCCCACCAATATTCCGATCTGATCAAGAAGGCGAAGCTGAAAGGCGTGATCAAGAGCTGAGGCCGGGCCTTTCGGGATTGGGGGCCGCAATCAGCATATGCTGCGCAGCAAATGCGCACCATTAAGGGGGAGGGTATCTGGCGGTCATGGCAGCTATCAACATCATCCTGCTGGGGCCGCCCGGTGCGGGCAAGGGCACGCAGGCAAGCCGCCTCCAGGCAGAACATGGCATGGTCCAGCTCTCCACCGGCGACATATTGCGCGCCGCGGTGAAGGCCGGCACCGAGGTTGGCAAGATGGCCGACGAGATCATGAAGGCCGGCAAATTTTTCCCCGATGAACTGATGGCTGAGGTGCTGGGCGAACATATGGCCGCGATCCCGGCAGAGCGCGGGCTGATCTTCGATGGCTATCCCCGCACGGCGCGTCAGGCCGATCTGCTCGACGAGCTGCTCGCAGGGCAGGGGCGCACGCTGCACCATGTGATCGAGCTGGTGGTGGACGAGAACGCCCTGGTGGCGCGCATCACCGGCCGATACAGCTGCGCGAACTGTGGCGAAGGCTATCATGATGTGCACAAGCAGCCCAAGGTGGCCGGCCTGTGCGACGTCTGCGGCAGCACGCAATTCAAGCGCCGCCCTGATGACAATGAGGAAACCGTGCGCACGCGGATGGCCGAATATCGGAGCAAGACCGAGCCGATCCTGCCCATCTATGCCGCGCGCGGCCTGCTGCGCGAAGTGGACGGCATGGCTGAGATTGCCGAGGTCAACACAGCCATCGAGGCGATTCTCGCGCTCTGATCAGCGCGCATCATCCGCTGCCGGGGAGGCGCATGGTTCGTATGGCTGTGGCTGATGCAAAAAGCACCAGCGCAGGCGGGGATGGAGGGGGAGGTGCCTACGCTGGCGCTCTTTGCGCGACCCGGAGGGGGATCAATCGTCGACCCTGTTTCAAGGTCTCATCTGATATAGACATAAGCGGCGTGGCGCACGATACCGGATTAGGGCGGGGTCTGCGCTGGCGCAGGCCGCGCATTTAACGCCAGATCTGCCCCGCGCTTCCGATGCTGTTGCGTTCGTGCGCGGCGGGATTCTCGGCAATCCAGCGCAGCCGGGCCAGCGTGCGCATATCGAGCGGTTCGGCAAAGCGCACGCCGCAGCTCTGGCCCCGCGCCCATATGATGCGCCCAAAGCTTTCCGCCCGCTCCACCCGCAACAAAATGGTCGCCCCCGGGCGTGGCGGCGCGTCCAGCGTCAGGCGGCAGCCATGGCGGGAGATATTGTCGACCCGCGCGGTCGCCCGCCGCTCGGGCAGGCTGAACGTGGCATCAATCGCCAGCACCAGCCGTGCGCCGGCGCGATTGCCGAGCTTGCCAAATGTCTTCGCTCCGGGGCGCGATGCAAACATGCCCGCCTGTGTAACGCCCAGGGGTGAAGAAATGGTTTGGTGGGGAGCGCTCCCCTCGTCTCTCTAATTTCTTTCCTCCGACACCGGCGTCAATTCCGTGTCGTCGGTCCTTGCGGCGATGCGAAAGGCCGGCCGGCATCCGGCATTGTCCAGCCTAAGCCCGTGATTGCGCTGCAATCCCGTGCTTAGCCGTGGGCATCACGTTCACTCCGCTGCGATCCCCGCTGCTTCAAACATGTCTGCTTCATCGGTTCCGGCGGCGGCGCTAAGTGCGGCGGCGCCATCATTCACGGCCTGGGCCTTTTTGCGCGCATCAAAGCTGCCCCACACATCGTTCCAGTTGCCGCGCGTCGCGCCCTTTGAATATTCGGTGGCGCGGGTTTCGAAGAAATTGGCATGCTCCACCCCGTTCAGCAGCGGGGCGAGCCAGGGCAGCGGATGCTCCTCGATCATGTAGACCGGCTTGAAGCCCAGCTGCGACAGCCGCCAATCGGCAATATAGCGGACATAGCGCTTGATATCCTTTTCGGTCATCCCCGCCACCGGGCCATCGGCAAAGGCGAGATCGATGAACGCATCTTCCAGCCGCACGGTTTTCTGGCAGCAATCGATGATGTCGTCGCGCACCGCCGGCGTCAGGCAATCGCGCTCCTTCACAAAGGCGTGAAACAGCCGGGTGATGCCTTCGCAGTGCAGGCTTTCATCGCGCACCGACCAGCTGACGATCTGCCCCATGCCCTTCATCTTGTTGAAGCGCGGGAAATTCATCAGCATGGCGAAGGATGCAAACAGCTGCAGCCCTTCGGTAAAGCCGCCGAACATGGCGAGCGTGCGGGCGATATCCTCATCGC
>CAZFYJ010000191.1:0-4294 GCA_964523215.1 uncultured Sphingomonadaceae bacterium
CGAATTCTCGTCGCTCGCCGGCGTGCGCGAGGACGTGACCGACATCGTGCTCAACATCAAGCAGCTGGCCATCCGCATGGAAGGCGAGGGGCCGAAGCGGCTTCAGCTTTCAGCAACGGGCCCGGCCACGGTGACCGCGGGTGACATTGTTGTTTCCGGCGACATCGAAATCATGAACCCGGATCTGGTGATCTGCCACCTCGACGAGGGCGCAACGCTCAACATGGAGCTGACCGCCAACACCGGCAAGGGCTATGTCGCCGCCGTTGCCAACCGCCCGGTGGACGCGCCGATTGGCCTGATCCCGGTGGATTCGCTCTATTCCCCGGTGCGCCAGGTCGCCTACAAGGTCGACAATGCCCGCATCGGGCAGGAGCTTGACTATGACAAGCTCTCGCTGACGATCGAAACCGATGGCACTGTCACCCCTGAAGATGCCGTGGCCTATGCGGCGCGGATCCTTCAGGATCAGCTGCAGGTGTTTGTCCATTTCGAAGATGCGCTGGCCGCACCTTCGGGCATGATCGGCATTGCCGTGCCGCCCGCTGCCCGCGAGGAATCGAATGCCAACCAGCTCAATCGCTATCTGCTGAAGAAGGTCGACGAGCTGGAGCTTTCCGTGCGCAGCGCAAATTGCCTGAAGAACGACAATATCATCTATATTGGCGATCTGGTGCAAAAGAGCGAAGCGGAAATGCTGCGCACGCCCAATTTCGGCCGCAAATCGCTGAACGAAATCAAGGAAGTGCTCTCCAGCATGGGGCTGCGCCTCGGCATGGATATTCCCGGCTGGCCGCCCGAGAATATCGAGGAAATGGCCAAGAAGCTGGAGCAGGAGCTGCTTGGCTGAGTGCGCATGCCGCCGCTGTGCGGCTGCACGCAAGGGTGATTGGCAGCAACCCCAATAGCGGCCTGGATCGGGTTACCTGGCACGGACCCCCTACGAACGAAGAAGGATTGAGATATGCGTCATAAAGTTGCCGGCCGCAAATTGCAGCGGACCTCGTCGCATCGCGCCGCCATGTTTCGCAACATGGCCGCAGCACTGATCAAGCATGAGCAAATCCTGACGACGACAGCCAAGGCCAAGGAGCTGCGGCCCTATGTGGAAAAGCTGGTGACGCTTGCCAAGCGCGGGGGCCTTTCCAATCGCCGCCTGGCGCATGCCCGGCTGCAGGATGATGCCCAGCTCAAGAAATTGTTCGATGTGCTGGCCGAGCGGTATAAGGATCGTGCTGGCGGCTATACGCGCGTGATTAAGGCCGGGATCCGCGCCTCCGACGCCGCGCCGATTGCCATCATCGAATTTGTCGATCGCGACGAAAGCGCCAAGGGTCAGGATAGCGGCCCGGTGATGACCGAAGAGAGCGAAGACGCCTGACGCAGCGGATCAGGGCCGGATGCCGGATCGCTGCAAGAACGAACAAATTCTGAGATCACCAAAGCGGGCGGCAGGGCAACTGCCGCCCGCTTTGAGTCGCGCATCGTCGGGACCAGTGTTGTGAGTGACCTGCGCCTCTTGGCGACCGGGGAAATGCGCTTGCCTCTTGTGTGCGAACGGCCAGTTGCTATCTGATTCTGCAATCGGGAGCGCACGTGCCTCCCCGCCTATCAGCTGGAGAGATTTATGCCACGCACAGCCATTTTGCTCGCTTCCATGTCAGCCCTGGCCATCGCCATGCCGGCCGGGGCCGAAACCCTGGCCGACGCCGCACCGGCAGGGCAGCCTGGTGCGGAGATTGGCCTTGAAAGCGGCGGGGAAACCGGTGGGGCGAGCGGCGGTGAGGTTGATGCAGCGCCCGTCGCGCCAACGGCCATCGCTTCGACAGGTTCGGCCGCGCCAGCGGGCGCGCCGGGCAGCATGGGCAGCGTGCCGCCACCGCAATCAGCCGCGTCACCCGGCTTCCTGATGGGAGAGACCATGCGTGCCTACCCCGTGACCGAGAAACAGACCATTGTTGAAACGCAGTTTGGCGTGCCCGTGGCCGATCCCTATCGCTGGCTGGAGGATGATGTGCGCGTCAATCCAAAGGTCGCGGCCTGGGTGGAGGAGCAGAACCGCGTCACCAACGCTTATCTGGCGGCCCTTCCGGGGCGCGATGCGCTCGCCGCGCGCATGAAACAGCTCTTTGATTATGAGCGTTTCGGCCTGCCGCGCAAAGCCGGCAAGCGCTATTTCTTCATGAAGAATGACGGGTTGCAAAACCAGTCCGTGCTCTATGTGCGCGATACGCTGACCGGCGCGGACCGGCTGCTGATCGATCCCAACAGCTGGGCCAAGGATGGGGCGACTGCGCTGGCCGAATGGGCACCGAGCAATGATGGCACAAAGCTGCTCTATGCCGTTCAGGATGGCGGCAGCGATTGGCGCACGCTCAAGGTTTTGGATGTGGCGAGCGGCAAGCTCTTGTCCGAAGAGATCAAATGGGTGAAATTTTCAGGGCTTGCCTGGGCCAAGGATGGCAGCGGCTTTTACTATTCGCGCTTTGCAGAGCCGCAAAAGGGCGCTGAATTCCAGTCGCTCAACGAGAATCAGACGATTTACTTCCATCGCATCGGGACGCCGCAATCGGCAGATGTGAAAATCTATGCAACGCCCGATCGGCCCAAGCTTGGCCATGGCGCACAGGTCACTGATGATGGCCGCTATCTGCTGATCACCTCGGCCGAAGGGACGGATGACCGCTATGAGCTGCATGTCGTCGATCTCAAGGCCGCAAAGGGCAAGCCATCCGCCAAGATTGTGCGCCCGCTCGTCAAGGGGCTGAACCATAATTGGGAACTGGTCGGCAATGTCGGAACGCGCTTTTATTTCGTGACCAACAAGGATGCGCCGCGCCAGCGCCTTGTCACGATGGACATTGCCCGGCCTGATCAGCCTCTCACCCAGATTGTGCCGGAGGACAAGCACACGCTGGTCGGCGCCTCGCTGGTGGGGGACAGGATCGTGCTTTCCTATCTGGGCGATGCCAAATCCAATGCGCGGATGATCACGCTCGATGGCAAGCCTGCGGGCACCATCACGCTCGCCGATATCGGCACGGCAGGCGGTTTTGGTGGCAAGGCCGGCGATCCGGAGACATTTTTCAGCTTTTCCAGCTTCAATCGTCCGGCCACCATCTATCGGTTTGACACCAAGACAGGGAAAACCGCCATCTTCGCAGCGCCAAAGCTCGCCTTCAATCCTGATGATTTTGTGGTCGAGCAGAAATTCTACAGCTCGAAGGATGGCACCCAGGTGCCGATGTTCATCATCCGCAAGGCATCCACCGGGCCGGGCGCGCCGACACTGCTCTATGGCTATGGCGGCTTCAACATTTCGACCACGCCTGCCTTTTCGCCGACACGGCTGGCCTGGGTGGAACAGGGCGGGGTGCTCGCCATGGCCAATCTGCGCGGCGGCGGCGAATATGGCAAGGCGTGGCACGATGCCGGCCGCTTGCTGAACAAGCAGAATGTGTTCGATGATTTTATCGCCGCAGGGGAATTTCTGATCGCCCAGGGCATCACCGGCAAGGGCCGGCTTGCCATTGAGGGGCGTTCCAATGGCGGCTTGCTCGTCGGCGCCGTGGTCAACCAGCGGCCTGATCTGTTTGCAGCGGCCCTGCCGGGTGTCGGCGTGATGGATATGCTGCGTTTTGATCGCTTTACGGCGGGGCGCTACTGGGTGGATGATTACGGCTATCCCAACCGCGAGGCCGATTTCAAAAATCTGCTCAGCTATTCGCCCTATCACAATGTGAAGGCGAGGCCCGGGGTCAGTTATCCCGCCATATTGGTGACAACGGCTGATACCGATGATCGCGTCGTGCCGGGCCACAGCTTCAAATATACAGCGGCGATCCAGGCCGTCGATCTGGGCAGCCGGCCACGGCTGATCCGAATCGAAACGCGGGCCGGGCATGGCAGCGGCAAGCCGACGGACAAGATCATTGCCGAATTTGCCGATATGTATGCCTTCATCGCCAAGTGGACCGGGCTCGAGATCAAATAGCGCGCCGCACGGCGGCCTGTCAGCCCGCTGTCAGGGTCAGCGTCTTGCGCATGATCAGCCGCTCGCGGCCTGGATCGGAATCGCGGCTGCGGATCTCGGTCTTTGCGCGGGTGACCAGCCCGGTTGCGCGGGCAACGACATATTCGCTGCGCACCTGGTCCGCCTCGCGCTGTCGCCTGCTGCCGAATTGCCAGTGCGCGGCGTCGCTGTGCTCCAGCTGCAGGGCGTTGCCGCGTGCAAGCGCAGTCATGTCGACATTGGCAAAGCGCAGCAAAGTCGCGATGTCTGCCAGCCAGGCAC
>CAZFYJ010000192.1:0-4245 GCA_964523215.1 uncultured Sphingomonadaceae bacterium
GCGCAGCCGCTTTGCCTCGGCGTCGGTCTGCCTGATGCCGGCAACGACATAGCCCTTGCTCCACAGCAGCCACAGCAGGACCATGCCGGGGATCGCGGCGATGACCGTAAAGCCCCAGAAGCCGACCCAGCCAAACTTGTCGGCCACTATGCCGGCAGGGCCTGCCATGAATGTGCGCCCGACCCCTGCAAAGGACGAAAGAAGCGCAAATTGCGTTGCTGTATAGGCAAGGCTTGAGAGGCCGGACAAATAGGTTGCAAATACGGTGAGGCCAATGCCGCTGGTCACATTTTCGGTCGCGATTGCGGCCACCAGCATCCAGTAATTGTTGCCGGTCGCCGCCAGGATCATGAACATCACGTTGGAAAACATCATCATGAAGCCGGAAATGAGCAGCGCCCTGCCCATGCCAAGCCAGAGGATGAAGGGCGCACCCATTGCCGAACCAAGGATCAGCGCGGCAAAGCCCCACAGCTTGTTGGCGGAAATATAGTCAAGATCGGCAAAGCCGAGCGACACGATCATTGGTGCGAGCATCGCCTGCCCCATTGCATCGCCGACCTTGTAGACCAGCACGAACCCCAAAATGAGATAGGCCCCATGCCGGGTCAGAAATTCGCGGAACGGGTTGATGACACTCTCGGTCAGCCATTGGCCCGCGCTCATGCCGCTGGCTTCCGCATAACGATCGACAAATTTGCCGGGGCCTGCCCACAAGGCCCCCAATATTGCAGGGACAATGCAAAAGGCCGTCAGCCCATAAGCGGTCGCCCAGCCAAGCCCCAGCCCTTCCTGAGATGCAAGATAGATGGTGCCGGCCCCTGCAATCAGATTTCCAGTGCGATATCCGAACTGGTTGGTCGCCGTTCCATGGGCAAATTCATCATCCGAAAGTATCTCGATTCGATAGGCATCGATGACAATATCCTGCGTGGCAGAGAGAAAGGCGACGATCAGCGCCCAAAAAGCGAAGCTGCCGAGATTACCGGGGCGGGGATCGCTGGCACCCAGCTGCCAGATGGCGATGAACAGGAAAAACTGAATGAGAAAAAGCCAGCTGCGCCGCTGGCCAAACCAGCGAGTGAGCAATGGCAGCGGCACCTTGTCGATCAGTGGCGCCCACAGGAATTTGATCGTGTAGGGCGTGCCCAGCGCAACCGCAAAGCCGATCGTCTTGATGTCGATTCCGACCTTGGCCAGCCAGAAGGTCATCGTCGCGATCAGGAGCGTGAGCGGAAAACCGCTCGAAATGCCCAGCAGGAAGGCGACAAGCGGCATCTTGCGCACATAAGGCCGGAAAACGGGCACCTTGAGCGCAATCAGGACCAGCGACAGCAAAATGCCGGCAAAGATAAAAAAGCGGATCAGCTCAACTGACATGGCGCACCCCACCTCTCATCATTCTGCCTAACGTCATTTTCCTGAATGGCCAATGTCTTTCATAGGGCCGTGACTTTTGCGCCCGCATCGGCCAAGCATCGCCCATGGCCCAACCTCCGAAACAACCTCCTGACCATTCCCCGAAACGTCCCGGGATCAGCCCCCGACGGCCTGCGCGCGGCTACTCGCCCGCTGCGCGTCCCGCCGGGAAAGGCCCGCGCCCTGCATCGCCCGCGCTGCCCGAGCGCGGTATCCGGCGCAAGGCAGCGCCCGCCAGCAAGGGCGCGCTCGAAAAGGCGGACGGCGCAGAGCGGATCGCAAAGCTGCTTGCCCGCGCCGGGGTGGGCAGCCGCCGCGATGTCGAGCGGATGATCGCAGACCGGCGGATCGCGCTCCATGGCACGCTGATCGAAACCCCGGCCACGGCGCTCACCTCGCTCAAGGGCGTCACGGTCGATGGCAAGCCTGTGGCAAAGCCCGATGCGACCCGCCTGTTCCTGTTTCACAAACCTGCGGGCTGCATCACGGCGGCGCGCGATCACACCGGGCGGCAGACCATCTATGATGTGCTGCCCGAGGGCCTGCCCCGGCTGATGCCCGTCGGGCGGCTTGATTTGAACACCGAAGGCCTGCTGCTGCTGACCAACGACGGCGAGCTGAAGCGTACGCTTGAGCTGCCCGTGAATGCCGTTGTGCGCAGCTATCGTGCGCGGGCGCATGGCAGCATCAGCCAGGCACAGCTGGAAGCGCTGATCGACGGGATCGAAGTGGAGGGCGTCCGCTATGGCAGTATCGACGCCAACCTTGAGCGGCGCACCGGCACCAATGTGTGGATCGAAATCAAGCTGACAGAGGGCAAGAACCGCGAAGTGCGCCGCGTGCTCGAACATCTCGGCCTCAAGGTTTCGCGCCTGATCCGCACCAGCTATGGGCCATTTACACTTGGCGGCGCTGCGCCCGGCGCCGTGCAGGAGGTTGATCGCAATGCACTGGCGCAGCTGCGCACGACGCTGAAGGCCGCGGCACGGCAACGGGGCTGACGTCATGACGTTGCGCATCATTGCGGGCGAATGGCGCGGACGCGTGCTGAATGCGCCGAAAGGCAGCTCCACCCGACCGACGGCAGACCGCACCCGCGAAGCGCTGTTTTCGATGCTGGCAAGCCGGATCGGCAGTTTCGAAGGCTTGCGCGTGGCCGATCTCTTCGCCGGATCGGGCGCACTGGGGCTGGAAGCCTTGTCACGCGGGGCCGCCCATTGCCTGTTTGTCGAACAGGACCGCCTGGCGCTTGAGGCATTGCGCGCCAATGCAGCGAAGCTTGGCGCGGCGGCCCGTGCCGAGATACAGGCGGCATCGGCGCTCTCGCTTGCGCCGCAACATGGCCCGCCGCCCGATCTGGTGCTGATGGACCCGCCTTATGGCAGCGGCGCCGGCGTGGTCGCCGCAGAAAAGCTGGCGCGCCTTGGCTGGATCGGGCCTGCAACGCTGGTTTCCATTGAAACTGCGCATGACGAGGCCGTGTCACCCGCCGGCTATGATCTGCTGGTTCAGCGACGGCATGGCAAGGCGCTGATCAGCCTGCTGACCAGGCAATAGAAGCCCAAAGCGGCGCGAGGCTTGCGCCCCGGCCTCCCCTTCCCTAACCGGAAAGGCATGTCGTCCGCGATACCCGAAACCGAACCTGCCTATCTTGCCGGGCTGAACCCCCCCCAGCGCGAGGCTGTGCTGACCACCGAGGGGCCAGTACTGATGCTGGCAGGTGCGGGCACTGGCAAGACGGCGGCGCTGACGGCGCGGCTGGCACATCTGATCGCCAGCCGCCGCGCCTGGCCATCCGAACTGCTGGCCGTGACCTTTACCAACAAGGCCGCGCGCGAGATGAAGGACCGTGTCGGCCGCATCATCGGAGACGCGGTTGAGGGCATGCCATGGCTGGGCACATTTCACAGCATCGCGGCCAAAATGCTGCGCCGCCACGCCGAGCTCGTCGGATTGCAGCCCAATTTCACCATCATCGACGTCGATGATCAGCTGCGGCTCTTGAAACAGGTGATTGCGCTTGCCGATCTCGATGAAAAGCGCTGGACCGCCAAGGCGCTGGGTGGCCTGATCGATCACTGGAAGAATCGCGGGCTAAGCCCGGACGATCTGGATGCGGGCGAAGCGCAACGCTTTGCCGATGGCAAGGGCAAGAATCTCTATGCCAGCTATCAGGCACGCCTGAAGGCGGTGAATGCCTGCGATTTTGGCGATCTCCTGCTGCACATGCTGGTGATCCTGCGGCGCGAGCGCGAGATACTGGCGCATTATCAGCAGCGCTTCAAATATATCCTGGTCGACGAATATCAGGATACCAATGCGGTGCAGTATCTGTGGCTGCGGCTGCTGGCGCAGGAACGGAAAAACATCTGCTGTGTCGGCGATGATGATCAGTCGATCTACAGCTGGCGGGGCGCACAGGTGGAAAACATCCTTCGCTTCGAGCGCGATTTTCCCGGCGCAGCAATCATCCGGCTTGAGCAGAATTACCGCTCCACACCCCACATCCTGGCAGCTGCATCGGGCGTGATCGCGCACAATGGCGGGCGGCTGGGCAAAACATTGTGGACGACAAGCAATGGCGGAGACAAGCTGCGCGTGATCGGCGTGTGGGATGGGCCGGAAGAGGCACGACGGGTCGGCGAGATGGTGGAGAGCCACCGGCGTGCAGGCGGTCGCTATGGCGAATGCGCGATCCTGGTGCGCGCCCAGTTTCAGACACGCGAATTTGAGGACCGCTTTATCGCGATCGGCATGCCCTACAAGATCATCGGCGGCTTTCGCTTTTACGAACGCGCCGAAATCCGCGATGCCATTGCCTATTTC
>CAZFYJ010000193.1:0-4236 GCA_964523215.1 uncultured Sphingomonadaceae bacterium
GCGGTGAAGAAGATGTTCACCCCCGAATTCCGCAACCGCCTCGATGCGATCGTGCCCTTCGCCTATCTCGGCAAGAGCATCGTCGCGCGCGTGGTCGACAAGTTCATCCTCCAGCTGGAGCTGCAACTGGCCGAACAGAACGTCCACATCCAGTTCGACAGCGATGCCCGCGCGTGGCTGGGCGACAAGGGCTATGACAAGCTCTACGGCGCGCGTCCGATGGCCCGCCTGATCCAGGAAAAGATCAAGCAGCCGCTCGCCGAAGAGCTGCTGTTCGGCAAGCTGGTGCATGGCGGCGAAGTGCGCGTGCTGGTGCGCGAGGAAGAGGGGCGCAAGCAGCTCGGCTTCGAAATCACGCCCGCCCCGCCAAAGCCCGCCAAGGGCGGCAAGGCGAAAGCCGCAGACGCCAAGGCGAAATAGGCTGTGCGGGCGCGGTGCCCAGCTTGGCCGAAGCCCGGGCATGTGTTGTCATGAGAGGTGGCCGGGCGGTCGCGCGATTGCGCGTCATGGCGATGGGGCAATGGCCATGAGGGATTGCGGGGCATGGGCGTGATCAGCGCACCGGTGATTGCAGCCGCGATGTGGGCCGTGCTTCTCGGCGCTGCTGGCGGCTTGCTCACAACGATCGGCCCGTGGTATCACGCGCTTCGCAAGCCCGCGTGGCAGCCGCCCGACTGGCTGTTTGGCCCGGCCTGGACCGTGATCCTGGGCCTTGCCGCCTGGGCCGCCGTTTTGGCGTGGAACGGCGCGACCGCGGCGGGCGACATGGGCGGTCAGCGGCTGATCATTGGCCTGTATGCAATCAATTTTGTTTGTCATCTGGCGTGGTCGCCCTTGTTTTTCACGTGGCGGCGGCCGGATTGGGCTTTGATTGAAGTGGCCTTTTTGTGGGGCTCGGTGCTCAGCCTGTGTGTGCTGTTGCGACCCTATTCGGAGCTCGCGAGCTGGCTGATCGTGCCGTATCTCGCCTGGGTCAGCTTTGCGGCCATCCTGAATTATCAGATCGTTCGCCTGAACCCGCGTCCGCCCCTGGAACGCTAGAGCGGGTGCGCAGTGTCACGGCCTGCGCGCCGCGGCGAATATGGCCCGCGCCTTCAGGGCCGCTTCGTCGCCGGTGGCCACTTGGGCATCACTGCCCACCCAGCGCCAGTGCCACGGCTCAAAGGTGACGCCCTGAGCATTGCCTTTCGGGAATGACAGCTCAAAGCCAAAGCGCGGGGCATGTGCCGCGAGCCACTGCCCCATGGGCCGGTCGGCAAAGGCGGCCGTTAGGTCTGCATTGCCGCGGCCGAAATCGATCGCATAGCCCGTTGCATGCTCGCTATAGCCCGGAGGGGCAGAACTTTTTGCCCGCCCCGCCACGCCGCCCTGGGCGCGCAGCTTGTCTGCCCGGCAGAAAACGGTGCGCTGATAGGCAATGCCGCGAAAGCAGGAAATGCCCCTCAATGTGATACCATCTGCCTTGGCAGCGGCGATCATCGCGACCAAATCAGGCAGCGCATCCTTGTGCACCTTTGCGCAGCTGCCGCTCGAAAATCCGGCTGGCACTGCGGCCAGCTGGGCAGCAGGCGTTTCGGCATAGGGATAATGATTGAGCAGGCGCCCATCGGGCATGTTGGCGGGCTGGGCAATGCCGGGGCAAAGCGGGGCCTGTGCCTGCGCCGCTGCGTCAGCGCCAAGCCCGGCAAGCGCCAGCATCGCAAGCCCCTGGGAATGGCGGACGATCCGCCACGCCGCGCTGCCCTGCCGAGGCGGCACCCTGCTGTGGCACGCCCTGCTGTGCTGTGCCATATTGCCAATCTCCCGAAATCTGTCCTCCTGTCTGCATAGGCGCTGCACATATGCGAAGGCAAGCGCGGCCGCCCGCGCGCGGCATCTCTGCCTCCACCAATCGCATTTATTGCGAACGTTTCTCATTTTCGCTTGCAACTAAGAATGGCTCGCATTAGCGATGGCTTCCGGAAGTGAGGGAAGAATGATGAGTCGTCCGATGCGGGTATGCAGCGCCCTGGCATTGCCCATGATGTTGCTGGCACCCGCTGCCGCCTGTGCCGCGTCGGAAAGCGGCGCCCCCGACACGGCTGCTGCGGCAACGGCGGGCGCGCTGGAGAGTGCCGACGGCGCTGATTTTGCGGCAGATGCGGGCAGCGAGAGCGAATCGATCATCGTGACCGGGCGGATCGATGGTTATCGCACGATCGCAACGACCACCGGAACGAAGACGGATACCGACATCCTCAACGTGCCTCAGGCCATCAGCGTCGTCACGAAGGATCAGCTGGCGGATCAGCAAATCCGGTCCATGGCGGATCTGGTGCGCCTGATCCCCGGCGTATCGAGCGGGCAGGGCGAGGGGCATCGGGACCAGATCAATCTGCGCGGCAACAATTCGACTGCGGATTTTTTCGTCGATGGCCTGCGCGACGATGTCCAATATTATCGCAGTTTCTACAATATCGAACGGGTCGAGGTGCACAAGGGCCCCAACGCCATGGTGTTTGGCCGCGGTGGTGGCGGCGGCCTTGTCAACCGCGTGACCAAGGGGCCGCTTGCCGGGATGAACCGCACGGGGCTGACGCTATCGGCCGACAGTTTTGGCGCTTATTATGGCGCGGGTGATGTCAATCTGGCCATGGGCGATCGCGCTGCGATCCGCGTCAACGGCTTTTACGAACTGCTCGACAATCATCGCGATGCCTTTGACGGCGAACGCTGGGCCATCAATCCGGTCATCGCCGCCGATATCGGCCTGCGCCTCCAGCTTGGCTATGAATATGTGCGCGACAGCCGGGTGGTTGATCGCGGCGTGCCATCCGCCTTTCCGGGCACGCTTGCCACACCAGCAGGGCCGGCGCGCGGGCTGCTGCGCCGGTTTTTCGGCGTGGTCGATGCCAATCAGTCCGATTTTGAGGCGCATGTCGTCAATGGACGGGCCGAGGCTGATCTCGCCAGCAATCTGAAATTCAGCGCCGCAGTGCTGTGGGGCGATTATGACAAGGCCTATGTGAATGTCTATCCGGCGTCCGCGCTCAGTCCGGCGGCACCCACCACGCTGCGGATCGAGGCCTATCGCGATCCCACCACGCGCGAAACGTTGATCGCGCAAAGCAATGTTGAGTGGCAGATCAGCACGGGCGCAGTGCAGCATCGCATCCTGTTTGGTGCTGAATATAGCGATCAGGATACGCGCAACGAGCGGATCAACGGCTTTTTCGCGCTGCCGGCGACAGCTGTGAACCGGCAGATCACGATCCCGCTGGCATCTTCCGCGCCCTTGCCTGTCCCGCTGTTCGTGGCGGGGCCAGGGGGCAATGGCAACCGGGCCGTCCAGTCGCGGCTGGATCAGAAATCCCTCTATGTGCAGGATCAGATTGAAATCGGCACGATGCTGCAGATCGTGGCCGGGCTTCGTTACGACCAGTTTCGCCTCAGCGCCACCAACCTGTTCACCAATGCTCGCTTTGCGCGGACGGACGATCTCTGGTCGCCGCGGCTGGGCGTGGTGCTGAAGCCTGTGGAGACGGCGTCCATCTATGCCAGCTATACCAAGAGCTTTCTGCCGCAATCAGGCGATCAGTTCATCAATCTCGATCTCACCAGCGCGGCGCTGAAGCCCGAGCGCTTTGACAATTACGAGCTGGGCGCAAAGCTGGAGCTGGCCCCTGGCCTGACCGGCACGCTGGCCGTCTTCCGCCTTGATCGCAGCAACAGCCGGGCCGCCGGGCCGACGCCGGGAACCGTGGTGCTGACCGGCAGCCAGCGCACCAGCGGGCTGGAGCTCGGGCTGGTGGGCAAGATCGGCAGCAAGCTCGATATTGCTTATGGCTACAGCTATTTGCTCGGCCGGATCACCAGCACCACCAGCGCAGCCCCTGCCGGGCGTACGCTGGCCCAGCTTCCCCGGCACCAGCTGAGCCTGTGGAACAAATATGCGCTGACCGATCGGTTTGGTATTGGGCTCGGGCTCTATGTCCAGTCGGCCAGCTTCGCGACGATCAGCAATGCAACGCGGCTGCCCGGCTATGCCCGCATCGATGCCGCCTTCTTCTATGATCTGAGCGACACGGCAAGCGTGCAGCTGAACATCGAAAATCTGACCGACAGCCGCTATTTCCCATATGCCCACAACGATAACAATGTGAGCACGGGTGCCCCGGTCAATGCGCGGCTGACGCTGTCGATCAGACTATAGGGCTGGCCTCAGGATCGCGCCACGGCACAGCGGCCGGCGACGCG
>CAZFYJ010000194.1:0-683 GCA_964523215.1 uncultured Sphingomonadaceae bacterium
CGTGACCGAGCATGAGCGGGCGGCTGAAAATCTGCGCAAGTTCCTGCTCGCCATGTCGGATGATATTCGGGTGCTGCTGGTCAAGCTGGCGGATCGGCTGCACAATATGCGCACGCTGCATTTCATCAAGAATGTCGACAAGCGCAGGCGGATTGCGCGCGAAACCATGGATATCTATGCGCCGCTCGCAGAACGCATCGGAATGTACGAATATATGCGCGAAATGCAGCTGCTGGCCTTTCGCGAGCTGGAGCCGGAGGCGTATCACACCATCACCGGACGGCTGGAAAAGCTGAGATCTGGGGGCAGCGACACGCTGAAGAAGATTGTTGCGCAGGTGAAGGCCATTTTGGCCGATGCGGGCATCGAGGCCGAGGTCTCGGGCCGGGAAAAGCACCCCTATTCGATCTGGCGCAAGATGCAGGAACGCCATGTCAGCTTTGAGCAGCTGACCGATATCATTGCCTTTCGCATCGTCACGGCTTCGGCCGATGCCTGCTATGCGGCGCTGGGCGTGCTGCACCGCAAGTGGAAAATGGTGCCCGGCCGGTTCAAGGATTATGTCTCCACGCCGAAACGCAACGGCTATCGCTCGCTGCACACCACGATCATGCATCAGGATAATATGCGGGTGGAATTCCAGATCCGCAGCAAGGATATGCACCGTCAGTCAGAATATGGGC
>CAZFYJ010000194.1:693-4225 GCA_964523215.1 uncultured Sphingomonadaceae bacterium
GCTGGCGGCCCACTGGGCCTATAAGCAGGATGGCGCGCGCCCCGACGGGGAGGCCGGCTGGATCCGCGATCTGATCGAAATATTGGAACAGACGAACGATCCGGTTGATCTGCTCGAACATACGCGCATGGAGATGTATCAGGATCGGATTTTCGCCTTTTCGCCAAAGGGCGCGCTGTTCCAGCTGCCAAAGGGGGCAACGCCGGTTGATTTTGCCTATGCCGTGCACACGCGCCTGGGCGATCGCACCGTGGGCGCAAAGGTGAACGGCCGCATGGTGTCACTGCGGCATCAGCTGGCCAATGGCGATACCGTTGAAATCCTCACCTCGGCCACGCCAGAGCCGCAGCCTGGCTGGCTTGGCTATGTCGTGACCGGCAAGGCGCAGGCCGCGATCCGGCGGCAGGTGCGCGCCCGCGAACGCGACGAGGTTGCCGCCATCGGGCAACAGATTTATGCCGATATCATTGCCCGTATGCCCGTAAAGCTGGGCAAGAAGGCGCTTGATGAGGCACTGAAGCGGCTCAGACTTGAAAATGAAAAGGCGCTGTTTTTTGCCATTGGCAAGCGGCGGCTGACCCATGCCGATATAATGGAGGCGCTGGTGCCGGGCAGCTCTGCCAATGCCAAGCTGCCCAAATCCATCGGCCCGCAGGTGATCTCGATCGAGGGGTTGACGCCGGGCGTTGCTTTTTCGCTGGCCAGCTGCTGCCATCCGGTGCCCGGCGATCGCATTGTCGGCCTCGGCCGCGGCGATGGCGGCATCGAAGTGCACATCATCAACTGCCCGGAACTGGCAAAGGCCGATGATGACGAATGGATCGATCTCAGCTGGCAGGCAGGCAGCGATGGCGGCACCGCGCGCCTCGCCGTGGTGCTCCTCAATGAACCCGGCACGCTTGCCGAAATGGCGGGCATCCTTGCTGCGCATGATGCCAATATCGTGTCGCTGCGGATGGTGCAGCGCGAAGTCGGCTTTCATCATTTCGAGGTGGCGGCCGAAGTGGGAAATTTGCAACATGTGATGCGCATCATTTCTGCCCTGCGCGCATCCGACGCTGTGGCCAGCGCAGACCGGATCTAGCGCGCCAGTTCCTGATCAAGCGGCAAGACCGTGATGCGCAGGCTGATCGATGCGCTCTTGCCCGGGGCAAGATTGTCCATATCGCGCCCCCGGTTGAAGGCATCCGGAGCACCGCGCACGGGCTCCACACAAAAATAGTCCCCGTCCGCTGGGCAATAGAGATGCAGCGCCGCCGCACCATCGGCCTGCAGGCGGATGCGCAGCGCATCGTGCACAATCTCTGCCCGCCCGGCCCAGCCGTCAAAAGCATGATCGAGCACAGGCACATCGGCAAGCGGCGCCCCGTTTGACCAATCGGCAAAGCGATCCGCCGCGATGCGGGCAACGGGCAGCTGCTGCGCGTCGGCATCCCACATCGCTCGTGCGGAAAAGCGCAGCCATGTGTCCGTGCGGCGCGGCATATATGGATGAAGGCCGAGCAAGGCGGGCATGGCCCGGTCATCCCGGTTGACAATGCGCAAGCGGATGCTGGCTTGGCCCGCGTCGAGGCGCACCTCCTGCTGTGCTGTAAAGCGCCATGGCCAGTGCGCATCAGCGGCGTGATCATAGGTCAGCACGGCCTTGGCATTGTCATGTGCCGCGATCTGCCACGGCCGCAGCCAGCCAACGCCGTGCAGCGGATGCGGCCCATCTGCCGCGTTGCGGGGCAGGGCGATGGTGCGGCCGCCAAAGGCAAACCGCCCGCCGGATATGCGATTGGCATAGGGAACCAGCGGGAAACAGGCCATATCGGTTGCAGCGAAGGCCTTGATGCCGGCGCGGCGCAGGATCGGCCGGTCATGCCAATCAAGCGCAGCAATGCTGCCGCCCAGATGCGCTGCTATCTGCATGGTCCAGCCATGCGCGCTCAGGATGAAGCGCGAATCGGATCGGCTGTGGGTCACTGGCCCGGACATAGACGAACGCGGCCCTCGGCCAAAGCGTGCCAGGCCCTCGCGCTAAGCGGTAGGGATCGCCCCCCCCGGCTGTGCGGCTCGCACTGCCAGGGCAGGCGGCAGCTGCGAAAACTGCACCTTCGGCAGGCTTTCAGGCCCGGAAATCCAGGCCACAGCCGGCCGTGCGCCAAGCGAGAGATGCAGCCGCCCGATGCGCAGCATGGTCAACTGGCCGATCACCAGCGCACCCATGCGTTCGTGCGCCAGCAGCGATGCGATGTTGTAATCCGCAATCGCGCTCAATGACCAGTGCAGCCCCTGATCGTCCAGCCAGCAGCCGATCGACGCCCAGACTGCGGCATAAGCCCGCCCCATCCGTTTTTCGGGCGGGATCCACAGGCCCGTATCCCATGCGCAGCCGGGCGGCGGGCAATAGCAGGCAGGCGGATCGCCCTCGCACACCGGATCAGTGCTCACCCAGCTGATGCCGGCCAGCTGGCCGCTGCGATCGAAGGTCGCAAGACAGCGCAAGCCCATGGCAAAGCGCTGTGCCTGCACATCCGGCCCGATATTGATCGCAAGCGCAGCCAGTTCAGGGGCGCTCAGCATCCGCCACTGATATCCGCGCGGCATCGGCGGCAGCGCGCTGCGCGGCATCGCGATGAGGCGGGCGCGGCTGTAATCCACCCTGGGCGACCGGCCTACCGCATAGGCAAGCGCATAGGAGCCAAGGCCAATCAGGCCGATAACCTTATAGGCGAACATGGACGGCATTGCCGGGGGATCATAAGCCCATGACGTTAACATTGCCTCAAATTGCATGGGCGCCTTTGCGCGCCGGGCCGCAACAAAAGTGCGATTTTTTCGCTTGTGCTTTGCTGCTGCACTGCACAAGATACGCAGCAAATCCGAACGCTGGATCGACAGGGGTTTGCAATTCGATGCCCTTTGATGAGATGCGCGATGAACGGGGCGACATCCGCAGCTGCTATGCGGAGGTGCAGCGCTGGATTGAGGCAACGGGCATTGGCGGGCTCAACCGGCGGCTGAACGAGGCAGAGGCGATATTCCGGCGCATCGGCATCACCTTTGCCGTCTATGGCGAGGGGGGCGACCCGGAGCGGCTGATCCCCTTTGATCTGTTGCCGCGCATTTTCGCCCGCGCCGAATGGGATTGGCTGGATCGCGGCATCCGCCAGCGGGCGCAGGCCCTGAACGCGTTTCTATATGATGTCTATCATCGCGGCGAGATCATCCGGGCCGGCGTCGTGCCGGCCGCGCTCGTCTATCAGAACAGCGCCTATCGCCCCGAAATGGTCGGTTTTGATCCCCCGGGGCGGGTCTATAGCCATATCGTCGGCATCGATATCGTGCGCACCGGCAGCGATGCCTTTGCCGTGCTTGAGGATAATTGCCGCACCCCTTCGGGCGTCTCCTACATGCTGGAAAACCGCCAGATCATGACCCGGATGTTTCCCGATCTTTTTTCCAAAGGGCTGGTCAGCCCGGTCGATGGCTATCCGGCAAGTCTCCTTGCAAGCCTGAAGGAAGTCGCGCCGCCTGCGTGCACGGG
>CAZFYJ010000195.1:0-4206 GCA_964523215.1 uncultured Sphingomonadaceae bacterium
CAAGCAATATCGGGCGTCCGAAACCGGGCCGCTGCCCGCGATGGACAATCTGATCACCTTTCTGCCGAACAGCCTGCCCGAACAGACGGCGACCAGCATCGTGCACGGCGATTATCGCATCGATAACATGATCTTTGCGCCGGATGCGCCGCATGTGCGCGCCGTGCTCGATTGGGAATTGTCCACGCTGGGCGATCCGATGGCCGATCTCACCTATTTGCTGATGAACTGGGTGACCGAGCCGGAGGGACGATCCGGCGTCAAGGGCCTTGATTTTGCGGGGCTGGGCATCCCGACGATGGAGGCCATGGCCGAACGCTATTGCGCAGCCGTGGGGCGCGCAACGGTGCCTGATTTCAACTGGTATTTCGCGTTCAACCTGTTTCGCCTCGCCGGCATTGTGCAGGGGATCAAAAAGCGCGTGATCGACGGCACGGCATCGAGTGCTCACGCCGCGGAAATGGCCAAAAAGGTGGAGCCTCTGGCGGAGGCTGCGTGGGGATTTGCGAAAGCGGCAGGCGCATGAGCATGGCAGCAGACAGGTCCGCCGACGGGCGCGGCGAATTGCAGGGCCGGGTGGCGATCGTCACCGGCGCAGGATCGGGCATCGGACGGGCGACCAGCCTGCTCTTTGCGCAAGCGGGCGCGACCGTGATCGCGGCCGATGTGCACGATGGCGCGGATGAAACCGCCCGGCTGGGTGCCGACCAGGGCCGGGGCACGATTGTGCCGGCGCGCTGCGATGCGGGGGACGAGGCCGCTGTCGCCGCACTTGTCGCCGATGTTGTGACGCGCCATGCCCGGCTCGACATCGCCTTTGCCAATGCCGGAGTTTCGGGCGGATTTGCCGGCCTGTTCGATCAGACCGAGGCGGATTGGGCAGATATCTTGCGCATCAATCTGATCGGGCCGTTCCTGTTGATCAAACATGCGGGCAAGGCCATGGCCGATGCGGGCAATGGCGGCTCGATCATCGCCACGGCGAGCGTTGCGGGCATTCGCTCTGGCGCGGGCGGCCCGGCCTATACCGCCTCGAAGGCCGGCGTGATCAATCTGGTGCGCATATCAGCCCAGCAGATGACGGGCAGCGGCGTGCGCGTGAACGCCATCTGCCCCGGGCTGATCGAAACCGGGATGACGCAGGTGATTTACGACAAGGTCCGCGCTGCTGGCCGCGAGGATGTGATCGGCAAGCTCAATCCCCTGCAGCGCGGCGGGCGCCCGGACGAAATTGCAGAGGCAGCGCTGTTCCTCGCCTCCGATCGCAGCTCTTATGTGAACGGCCATGCGCTTGTGGTGGATGGCGGGCTGACCAGTTCGATGCCATTCAGCCGCCAGGATTTCGGACGGACGGCAAGCTGATGGCAGCAACACTCGATCCGCGTGACCTGGGCTTCGTGCCCGAACGGCTGGCGCGGATCACCGCGCATATCGAGCACACATATCTTGCGCCCGGGCTGCTGCCCTTTGCCGCGCTGCGCATTGGCCGGGGTGACGAGATCGTGCTGGATTGGCAATCGGGCGTCGCGCCGGATGCGATCTACCGCATTGCCAGCATGACCAAGCCCGTCACCAGCATTGCCGCGATGCAGCTGGTGGAGGCCGGGCGGCTCGCCCTTTCCGATCCGGTCGCCAAATATGTGCCAGAGCTGGCACGCACGGGCGTTTTCGTGTCGGGCGGCGGGAAAGTGCCTTTTGCAACGCGTCCGCCGGCGCGCGCGATGCGGATTGTCGATCTGCTGCGTCACACATCGGGGCTGACCTACAGCTTTCAGGAGCGCACGCCGGTGGATGCGGCCTATCGCGCCACCGATGTGGAAAGCTGGACCGCGCGCGACAGCGCGGGCTTCATCGAGACGCTGAGCGGCATTCCGCTCGAATTTGATCCCGGCAGCCGCTGGAACTATTCGGTGTCGACCGATGTGCTGGGCGTGATCGTGGAACGGATCAGCGGGCAGCGGCTGGGCAGCTATTTTGCGGATCATATTTTTGGGCCGCTCGGGATGGCCGACACATTTTTCACCGTGCCGAAAGACAAGGCGGCCCGCCTGCCCGATTGTTTCATGTTCGATCCCGCCACAAAGACGGCGCTGCTGGACAAGGGCGGGGCGGAAAGCCTGTGGGCCCGCGGATGGGCATTTGAATCGGGCGGCGGCGGGCTCGCCAGCACCGTGGACGATTATCACCGATTTTGCCGGATGCTGCTGAACGGCGGCGCGCTGGCCACGGACGATGGCGCCGTCGCGCAGATCATCAGCCCGAAAACGCTGGCGCTGATGACGGCAAATCATCTGCCCGGCGGCGGTGATCTGGTGCAGCACAGCCAGTCGCTGTTCAGCGAGGCGGACAATGCCGGCATCGGCTTTGGCCTCGGCTTTGCCACCACCATGGATCCGGCAGCGGCACTGATTCCCTGCTCGGCGGGCGATTTTTATTGGGGCGGCATGTATTCCACGGCCTTCTTCGTCGATCCGGCAGAAGATATCAGCATGATTTTCATGACTCAGCTGATGCCATCATCCCTCTATCCGGTGCGCAGGGAGATCAAGACGATGCTCTATGCCGCGCTGCAGAGCTGATCTTCACCATTTAAAAAATGCAGGAGTTCTCCCATGACTGAGCCATCACCGATTGCGACCGTGCGCGAAGGCAATATCCTTGTCGTCACGTCGAACAATCCCCCCGTCAATGCGCTGGGTGCTGCCGTGCGCACAGGGATCGATGCTGCGCTCACCGAATTTGAAAGCGACGACAGCCTTGCCGCCATGGTGCTGATCTGCGAGGGGCAGACCTTTTTTGCCGGGGCAGACATCACCGAATTCGGCAAGCCGCCGGTGGAGCCGCTCCTCCCGACGCTGCTGGAGCGGATGGAGGCATTGGCCAAGCCCGTGGTCGCAGCCATTCACGGCACGGCACTCGGCGGCGGCTGCGAAACCCTGCTGTGCGCGCATTATCGCATCGCGGTGCCATCGGCAAAGATCGGGGTGCCCGAGGTGAAGCTCGGCCTGCTCCCCGGCGCAGGCGGCACCCAGCGCCTGCCGCGGATCGTGGGCGTGGCCAAGGCGGTGGAGATGACCGCAACGGGCGAGCCGATCAGCGCCAGCGAGGCACAGGCGCTCGGCCTGGTCGACCGGCTGGCGGGCGAGGGCAATTTGCGCGCAGAAGCGCTGGCCTTTGCCGCAGAGATTGCGGGCGTGCGCCCGGTGCCGCGCATTTCGGAAAAAGCCGCAACGCCCGATCAGCCAGCGATTGACGCGTTTCTCGTCCGGATGGGCAAGCGCATCAAGGGGCAGGATGCGCCCGCGGCCAATATCGCCTGTGTCGAGGCCGCAACCCGGCTGCCTTTTGCCGAGGGGCTGGCCTTTGAGCGCGAACAGTTCATGAAACTGATGTTCGGCACCCAATCGGCGGCGCTGCGCCACATCTTCTTTGCCGAGCGCAAGGCCAACAAGATCGAGGGCATCGCGCCAGACATTGCGTTGCGCCCGGTTGCCAAAGTCGGCGTGATCGGCGCGGGCACGATGGGCGGCGGCATTTCCATGAACTTCCTGTCTGCCGGCATCCCGGTGACGATCGTGGAAATGGCACAGGATGCGCTTGATCGCGGTGTCGGCATCATGCGCAAAAATTATGAGGCGACAGCGGCCAAGGGCCGCATGACCCAGGCACAGGTTGATGGCGCGATGGCGCTGCTGACCCCCGCGCTCAGCCTTGATGCGCTCGCCGATTGCGATCTCATCATCGAGGCCGTCTATGAGAATATGGACGTCAAGAAAGATGTGTTCGGCAAGCTGGATGCGATCGCCAAGCCAGGTGCCATTCTCGCCTCGAACACCAGCTATCTCGACATTGACGAGATCGCCACGGCCACTGCGCGTCCGGCTGATGTGCTCGGCATGCATTTCTTCTCGCCGGCCAATGTGATGAAGCTGCTGGAGGTGGTGCGCGGGGACAAGACCGCCGATGATGTGCTGGCGACAGTCATGGCGCTGGCCAAGAAGATCAGGAAAGTCGCCGTGGTGGCCGGTGTCTGCTATGGCTTCATTGGCAATCGCATGCTCGCCCCGCGCCAGATACAGGCCATGGAATTGCTGCTCGAAGGGGCAACGCCGGCCCAGATCGATGCCGTTCATGTCGATTTCGGCATGCCGATGGGGCCGTTTCAGATGGCCGATCTGGCAGGTGTCGATATTGGCTGGCACCGCG
>CAZFYJ010000196.1:0-4150 GCA_964523215.1 uncultured Sphingomonadaceae bacterium
AGCGACCAGCCCACTCCCTCCGCCGATGCTAATCGGTTCAGGTTCGACGGGTCGGACGGTGCTACCCGCCCCTCTCAGCGCAAGCGCGCTCCCCGGGGATGGCTGTATTTAGGCGCGTTGATGCGCCGAGTCCATCGCGGCCATCACTTCGCGCTTGCCTGCCAATCCGGTGCAATGTTAGCCACGACCACATGGCGGGGGAAACAGACGAGCAGAAGTCGGAGCAATCGGCATTTGCCAACCTCGTCCTTGGAGCAGTTTCGACATTCCTCGGCGCAGTATTTTTTTCTGTTGTTGTTTGGTTGCTCGAGCCGCTTCTCGCCATCCTGCCGTTTTGGCTGAACGCGATCATGGGTGTGTCGATTGTCATCGCATTGCCCTATCTTGGTTATGTTGTGGTTCGCCTTGGTGGCTGCTCCGTCGGGTCGGAGCATCGCGCGTGGTACGAAAGGTTTCGCTTTGGCTTTCTGACCGACAATTACAACGGTCGGTATGCGTCGGGCATGGGCAAGGCAATTGTCGCGATTGATCGCTTCTTCGGCGATGCCAGCGATGTGCGTGAGCTGGACGAGGCAAAGCCGAGGCCGCTTGGGCTATTTCCCAAGGCCTTTGGCCTGAAAGTGCCCGCGCCCCTGTGGACCGCCGCCAGCTATGATCGCAGTCTGCTTCTAGCGTTTTTGTACCCCCCACTCGCAATGTTGGTGTTCTGGACGATCTGGGGCGGAGCTTCAGTCGGTCAAGCCGAGTTGGCATTAGGCTTAAAGCCAGAGCCTCTCGATTGGAAAAGAGCGGTCTGGATTGGGCCGGCCATAGCTATTTCAGTATCCTTGTGGCTGATTGGAGAGGCAGAATCTTGGCCAGCAAAGCTTGCTTCGTTGCTTTTCTTCATTGTCGCTGTCGCTGCCGGAAGCGCAGGCGCGGGCGACGGAGCTAACGGCGCGGCCCACGCCGTCGGCTGCACGCTTGCCGTTTTTGTCACCCTGAGCCACTTTTTTCATGACCGGCTTGCTAGTGCTGGTGCTGGTGCTGCCATCGTTGCGGGCTTTTCATCTGCTATTGCGGTTACAGTTGCTGTACCGCTTATCGATGAATCTGCCGTTATAGGCATCGGACTGACCACTGCTGTCGCCACCATATTCTTGTTTTCCGTTAGCAAAATTGCAAATCTTGCAAATCAAAACAAGTTTATGGGACAATTTTTAATTATACTTAGCACGATTTCTCTATTCATTTCTATGGGCTTGACAACAATAACGCCCGGGCGAAACGCAAACTATCTTATTTATTTCTTGATAGTTCTTACATTCATCAATGCACCCTTCGACTGGGTAGCAGTCGGTATAACTCGCGGGCTGATCCGGCGAGGGCAGCAATCGGGCGGTATCGCGCCGATCATCACAGCGCTGATCGATCTTCTCTTATCACTTCCCCTAATGGCGATATTGGCCTTCGCGATTCTTTGGGTCACGGAGCTTTACAATTGCAGCGCAATATCGAGCGGAGGCCGAGCTGTTATCGATGTGCCCGCATATCTTGCCGCAATGAATGACCCGGCACAGCGCAGTGATCCTAAATATTACTGGCTCTATGCGATGCTGTTTTCCAGCCAGATCCCCGCCATTGCCAATTTTTCCTTCAGCGCCCTGTGCCTGCTGCGCGGCGCGCCCTTCATCAACCGCAAGATCGCACAAATGTTACCGGAAAGCGGCACTATCGGAACGTGGCATAGGGGCGTGGTTTCCAGCCTTGCGGCAGGGCAAATGGCGGTCGCGGTCGCGATCGGCCTAGGACTTTACTATGCTTTGGTGGTTGGCCTTATTGCCATTATCGACCCCTTGTTCGGCGAAGGTTTGCTAAGCGTGCTGTCCGCTGCACAAATCACGCCTCTGCTCGGATAGGCTTTGCATACGTCGCTTAAGGTTAGCCCACCTCCCTCAATCCTCCCGCGCCGCCCTCAGTAGGCCCACCGCCAGCACCAGCGCCGCGAGCCTCCGCCGATATCCGCAACGGCCCGAGCAATATGACATCGTCGTCGAAGCGGCGGGCGATCCTGGCGCGCTCGCCCTCGCGGTACGGTCAACCGCGCCCAACGGCGTCCTCACCGTGGTGAGCATCCATCTCGGCACGACCCCGCCGGTGCCGCTGCATCAGGCCTATTACAAGGGGATCACGATCCACACCGGCCGGGTGCAATCGCGTGCGAGCGTGCCCGAGGTGCTGTCCTGCATCGCTTGCGGCGCGCTCAAGTCCGAACCCGTGACCCACCGAACGGCGCGCTTTGCCGATGCCGTTGACGCGATGGACGATCCGGGGCCGAAGATCGTGTTTCTGGCGGAGTAGGCGCCTCGGGCCGAGGCGGAGCGGCCGCCCACTCCCCCCGGGGATGGCAACTTGCCTTGAGCCTATTGCGGATTTTGCCAGCCCAGATTGATCTCAGGCAGGGGTGCCTTTGGAATGCCGCCGATGCTGTCGACTTCGGCACACAAGGCTGCAAAGCATGCGCCATCAATGGCCTTGCCCACTTCGGGCTGCATGATGGAAAAGGCCTGATCGACGGACATGGCCGGGCGATAGGGCCGATCGGCGGTCAGGGCATCGAAGAAGTCGGCGGTGCTGATGATCCGGGTTTCGAGCGATATCATCTCGCCCGTCAACGCCAACGGATAGCCTGCGCCATCCAGCCGTTCATGATGTGATGCGGCAATCATCGCCATGTCGCGCATCACACCGACGCGGCCGAGTATTTCGCCGGTCAACAGCGCATGGCTCCGCATCACGGCCCATTCATCGTCCGACAGCTTTCCCGGCTTTTCCAGAATCGCGCTGCTGACACCCAGCTTGCCGATATCATGCAGCATTGCCGCACGGCGCAGCACGCGGCGGTCGCAGGCAGGCATGCCCATCCTTGTGGCAATGGCATCGGCAAACCGGCCGACCCTGTCGCTATGCCCGCCGGTGTAGGGGCTTTTGGCATCAATGACCTGGCCAAAGGCCGTGGCGATATCGTCGAGATAATCGTCATCAACGATGACCCGCAGGTTGGCCGGTTCCAGCCGGAAAATCGCGGTCTCGATCACGCCGGGGGCCAGCGGATCCCAGAAACCGGGAACAGACGCGATGGCGACAAAGGCATCCACCAGCGACGGATCAAACCACGTGCCCCGCCGGGCTTCTATCTCGGCAATGGCCGCCTCGCTGCCCCTTGCGGAATAGAACACGTCGGCAACCTGCGCCAGAAGAGCAATCCGGCCTCCGATATGAATCGCATCGCCCGACAGATTGCGGGGCAGGCCCGACCCGTCCCAGTGCTCGTCGAGATGGGCAATGGCCGTGGCCACATCCTCGGAGAACCGCAATTGCCGGGCAATATCGGCTCCGCGCGTGCAGCGCGTATCCATGAATTCCGTGAGGATGGCACCTGCATTGGCGCCAATATGGGCAATCGCGGCATCGCGGCGGGCCGCATCGGCATCAATGCCGACATTGGTCGTCACAAATACCGCGAAATCCGCAGCCGTCGGGCCGATCAGCTTGAACCCGGATTTGAGCGCGCGATCATCGCCCACAAACAATTCGGACACCCGCGCCGCATTGCTGCTGCATCCAAGGTCCTTCAGCATCACCGCATAATAGACATCGCGCAGCGCCGGGCCGGACAGGCCGATGGCTGCGGCCAGATGCGTCCCGATCCAGCAAGCCCGCAAGCTGTGCCCGGGTGTCTGCCCCTCGGTCATGTCCAGAGCAAAACTGAAGGCGCTCAGGATATCGGACAAGGACATGCTGTTCGCAGCAGCATCGGGTGCAAAATCATGCGCGATATGCTGGAACATGCCGGGTGCCTTTCGGGGGCAGCCTATCGCACGGGGATTTTCATCAGGTTAATGAGCGGCAACCGCCGGGCTATCGGCCGCGAAGCCCGCCTCGCTCACCCCTCCCGCGCCGCCCCCCACAGCGCGATGGCCAGCAGCGCCGTCGCCAGCACGCCCGAGCCGCCGGCGAGCGGGAGCTTGCCGAAGATGTCGCCGCCGCCCGCGATGGCCGCGCCGTTGGCGAGCATCGCGATGCCGCCTGCCAGCGCCGTCGCTCCGCCGAGGACCTTGCTCCCGCTCGCCACCCGCGACAGGCCCACCAGCAGCGCGGCGAGGCCCAG
>CAZFYJ010000197.1:0-4094 GCA_964523215.1 uncultured Sphingomonadaceae bacterium
CGAGACCGAGCGCATCCGCGACTTCCTGATCCTGCATTACAAGCTGACCACGCGCGACGACCGCGAACTTTGGCGCTATTGTGCGGCGATGGACATTCCCGATACGCTTGCGCTCAAGATCGAGCATTTTCGCCGCCATGGCCGCCTGGTTGCGCGCGAGATGGATTTGTTCGCGCCCGCCAGCTGGCTTGCCGTGCATATCGGCCAGCTCAATATCCCTGAAGCGGTCGATCCGCTGCTGTCATACCGCACACTCGATGCGCGTGACTGGATGGGCAAGCTCTACTCCGCCATGGCCGCCGAGGCCCAGCGCATGCCGACGCATCAGCAGTTTATCGATCAGCATTGCAAGGCGGCTGCCTGATCCGCCTGGGGTGCCCGTGATGCAGCCCGCTGAACTGGCAGATCTGCTGCGCCGTGCGATTGCCCTGCGCGAGGCGCAGGATCTGGAAGCGGCATGGGTGCTGGCGCAGGAGGCCGTGCAGGCAGCGCCAGATGATCCGCTGGCGACCTTCCTTCTCGCGCAGATCGCGCTCGATACCGGGCGACCCGCAACCGCGCTGTTTGAACGCGCCGCCGTGCGCAATCCCGGCCATCCGGAGGTGCTGCGCAATCATGCCGCTGCCCTTGCCGCAGCGGGAGACCGGGCTGCCGGAATCGCCCTGCTGCAGGATGCGCTGGCGCAGCAGCCGGAGTGGATTGACGGGCATCGCGCTTTGCTTGCGATGCGCACGCTGGCGGGGGAGGGCGATGCCGCCTTTGCCACGCTTGCCGCAGCGGCGCGGGCGCGCCCTGCCAGTCGTGCATTGTGGCAGGCGCTGCTTCACGCGCTGATCCAGGCCAAAAGCTGGGATGCGGCCCGCGCGATCATCGCGGAGGCGCAGGCCGCGACGCGCGATTCGGCCGTATTTGTGCCGCTTGCGCTGGTGCTGGAAAGCGAAACCGGGGCCTCGCGCGATCCCGCCTTGTTTGCGCCGGTCGCGGCGCGCGCTGACCCGGGCATCGATGTGGCGCATGTCCGCCATCTGTTGCGGCTTGGCCGGCCTGCGGATGCGGCGCCGCTGATCGAGCGGCATCTCGGCACGGCGGCACAGGCGGCCTTCTGGCCTTATGCGGCACTCGTCTGGCGGCTGACAGGGGATGCGCGGGTCCGCTGGCTGGAAGACGGGATGGCCCATGTGCGTGCGATCGACCTTGCTGTGTCGGCAGCAGAGCTCAGGGGGCTGGCTGCGCGGCTGCGCACGCTCCATGATGCGCGGGCGGCCTACGCCGAACAATCGGTGCGCGGCGGCACGCAGACACAGGGCCAACTGCTGCTGCACCATGCGCCCGAGATACAGGCAATCCGGCAGCGCTTTGCCACTGCGGTGCGCGATTATGCAGCCGCGCTGCCGCCAGTCGATCGATCGCATCCGCTGCTCAGCCACAGGCGCGATGCACCGATCCGCTTTGAGGGCAGCTGGTCGGTGCTGCTGCAGCCGGGCGGACATCACAGCGTGCACAGCCATGTGCGCGGCTGGATCAGCTCGGCCTTCTATGTTGCCATGCCGCCACCTGCCGATCTGGGCCCGGCACCTGCCGGCTGGCTGCGCATCGGCGCACCCCCGCCAGAGCTGGAGCTGCCGCTGCCGCCTTATGGCGACGTTGAGGCAAAGCCGGGGCGGCTGATTCTCTTCCCATCGACACTGTGGCATGGCACTGTGCCATTTGCAGCGGGCGAGCGGCTGACCATTGCCTTTGACGTGCGCCCGCCCGCGCCGCCGGGCCGCTGACGAAGAGGGGAGTTCGCAACGATGCGGCTGGGAGTGTGCTATTATCCGGAACATTGGCCGGAAAGCCTGTGGGGGCGCGATGCGCAGCGCATGGCAGAGGCCGGGATCTCGCGGGTGCGGATTGGCGAATTTGCGTGGAGCCGGATCGAGCCTGCGCCCGGTCGCTTCGATTGGGGCTGGCTGGATCGCGCCGTGGAGACGCTGCACGCAGCCGGACTGGGCATCATCATGGGCACGCCCACGGCGACGCCGCCCAAATGGCTGGTTGATCGCATGCCCGATATGCTGGCGCTGGATCAACAGGGGCGGGTGCGCGGCTTTGGCTCGCGCCGTCATTATTGCTTTGCGCATCAGGGCTATGCGGCAGAGGCTGCCCGCATCACCCAGGCGATGGCCGATCGTTATGGCACGCACCCGGCCATTGTCGGCTGGCAGACGGACAATGAATATGGCTGCCACGATAGCGCGATCAGCTATTCGGACGCCGCGCGTGATGGCTTTCGCTGGTGGCTCGCGGCCCGCTATGGCGAGATTGCAGCGCTGAACACGGCATGGGGCAATGTCTTCTGGTCGATGGACTATCGCGATTTTGGCGAGATCGATCTGCCCAATCTCACCGTGACCAGCGCCAATCCGGCGCACTGGCTCGATTTCCGGCGCTATGCGTCCGATTGCGTCGTGCGGTTCAACAGGGCGCAGGCGGAGATCCTGCGCGATGCATCTCCTGGGCGCGCCATCCACCATAATTTCATGGGATTTTTCACCCAATTTGATCATCATGCGGTGAGCCGCGATCTGGATGTTGCCGGGTGGGACAGCTATCCGCTCGGCTTTCTGGAGCAGTTCTGGTTTTCGGATGCCGAAAAGCTGCACTATCTGCGCCAGGGCCACCCCGACATTGCAGGCTTCCACCACGATCTGTATCGCGGCTGCGCGCCCACCGGGCGCTGGTGCGTGCTGGAGCAGCAGCCAGGCCCGGTCAACTGGGCGCGCCACAATCCCGCCCCGCTGCCCGGCATGGTGCGGCTGTGGACGCTGGAGGCGCTGGCGCACGGGGCCGAACTGGTCAGCTATTTCCGCTGGCGGCAGTTTCCGCGCGCGCAGGAACAGATGCACGCCGGCCTGTTGCGCCCCGACGATGCACCGGCACCCGGCCTGGCCGAGGTGCAGCAGGCAGCGGCCGACATTGCGACCCTGAACGCAGCCGGCATCAGCGCGGATCGGGCGCGCACCGTGGCGCTGATCTTTGATTATGAAAGCGTCTGGGTGACGGACATTCAGCCGCAGGGGGCCGGCTTTTGCGCACTGCGCCTTGCCTTTGCGCTTTATGGCGCATTGCGCCGGCATGGGCTTGATGTTGATATCGTCTCGCCCGCCGCGTCGCTCGATGGCTATGCCATGGCGGTGCTTCCCTGCCAGCCGATCGTGCCCGATGGCCTGATCGATCGGCTGACGGCCTTTTCCGGCCCGGTGCTGATTGGCCCGCGCAGCGGCAGCAAGACTGCCGATTTCGCGATCCCGCCGCAGCTGGCCCCTGGCCCCTTGCAGCGGCTGATCCCGATTCTGATTGAGCGGGTGGAATCGCTGCGTCCCGGCCATTGCGAACGAGGGACGCTTGCATCGGGCGCGCACTTTGCCGTGGCGCAGTGGCTGGAGCATGCGCAAACAGCGCTGGCGCCAGAAGTTGCGCTGGATAGCGGGCAGGGGGTGGTGTGGCGGCAGGATCGCCTGCGCTATCTTGGCTGCTGGCCCGATGCCGCGCTTGCCGATCATCTCGTCGCCGTCATGGCAGCAGAAGCGGGGCTGGACGTGCGGCCGCTGGCCGATGGCGTGCGCATCCGCCGCCATGGCGGCCTTGCGTTTGCCTTCAACTATGCGCCGCAGCCGAACGCGGCCCCCGCGCCGGAAGGTGCCGCATTCCTGCTGGGGGATCGGATGATGCCGCCGGGCGGCGTTGCCATCTGGCGGGCTTAGGCTGAACGTCGATCCAGCCTAGCTCTCGACCTGTTCGGCCAGCATCAGCCAGCGATCCTCGGCGGCCAGCTTTTCCGCACGCAAGCCTGCGAGGGCCGCGCTTTGCTTGTGAAATTCAGCCGGATCGCGGGCGTAAAGCGTTGCATCCGCAAGGGCGCTTTCTGCAGCCCCAATTGCCCGATCGAGCGCGGCAATCGCGTCCGGCAGGCGTTCATAATCGCGCTGGTCCTTGTAGCTGAGCTTGACGCGACGGGGCGGCGGCATGGTCGCGTCCTGTGCCGCTTCACCGGCAATGCGCGGCGCGGAGGGTCGCTTGTGCCCGCCTGGCGCTGCACGCACCTGGCGCTT
>CAZFYJ010000198.1:0-3980 GCA_964523215.1 uncultured Sphingomonadaceae bacterium
GGAACAGCTTGGTGATGCAGGCGGTCTTCAGCCCGGCCTCGGCCGCGCCCATGGTGGCGCGCAGGCCCGATCCGCCTGCCCCGACGATGACGGCATCATAGCTGTGGTCGATGATCTTATATGCACTGGTGTCAGACATCAGATGGGTGCCCCGGTTGAGAAAAATGCCACGCGGGCAATGGCAAACAGGCCAAAGGCCACGCCACCCACGGCATAGAAATTCAGCGCGACCAGCGCCGCCAGCTTGAGCGCGCCGCTGTGCACATAATCCTCAATCAGCACCTGAAGCCCAAGGCGGATGTGCCAGAACAGGCTGATCAGCAGCAGGGACATGGCCACGGCCACGGGCAGGCTGGAGAGCCAGCGCGCGACCGCCGATGCATCGCTCACATCGATCCGCAGCAGCGCGATCAGCGCAAAGGCAAACAGCCCGATATTGGCAAGCGCGGTCAGCCGCTGCAGCGTCCAGTGGTGCACGCCAGAACGCGCAGAGCCAAGCCCGCGCACCTTGCCCAGATCGCTTCCGCCCTTGATCATGTCGCCGCCCATCACAGCGCCTTTCCGAAAATCACCAGCCAGAACAGGCCGGTCATGCTGAGGGCAAAGGCAATGGTGGCGAGCGACCACAGCCGGTTGGAACGGAGTTCATAGCCGGCACCCGTATCCAGCAGCAAATGCCGGATGCCCGTTGCCAGATGCTGGAAAAAGGCCCAGCTCAGGCCGATCAGCACCGCCCGGCCGATCCAGTTCGAAAGCGTGAGCGCCCCTTGCGGATCAGCCTGCCACACCAGCTGGATGAACTGCGCATAGGCCGCAGGCCCGCTGGCCAGGCTGCCCAGCCACCACAGCAGCAACAGCGAGCCGACAATGGCCATCCCGTCCCCGGTGGCGCGGTGCAGAATCGAGACCAGCATGTGCGGGCCCCAGCGATACACCTGAAGGTGCGGCGAAATCGGTCGGTTGGATGATGTGGCCATGATCGTGCGCATTGCCCCTCAAAGCTGCAGACGCATGCCCCTTTGCGCATCGCGGGCACAAGGGCAAGGGGGGAATTGAGCGTTGCACATGCGCTGTGGTGCAGGCATGGGGGAGGGATGAAGGATTTTGCGCAGCGGCTGGTGCTTGCCGGGTGCGGCCATATGGCCGGCGCGATGCTGCGCCGCTGGCTGGCGTGCGGGCTGGATCCGGCACGGGTCACGGTGGTGCGGCCCAGCGCGGCGGCGGTCGCGCCCGGCGTGCGCGTGGTCGCCCATGGTGCGGGGATCGCCGCGCCCGATGTGCTGCTGCTCGGGTTCAAGCCGCAACAGCTGGCCGATGCCGCGGCCGCCCATGCCGGGCTTGCGGGTGCGCACACCCTGCTCATCTCGATTCTGGCCGGGGTGGATGAAGCGCAGCTGCGCCACCATTTTCCGGCTGCCGGCGCGATCGTGCGGGTTATGCCCAATCTTGCCGTCGGGATCGGCCAGGGCGTGCTGCTGCTGCGCGGGGATGCCGGCGTGCATCAGCCGGTGCTCGATGCGCTGATGGCGCCGCTGGGCCTGGCCCATCGGGTTGCCCCGGATCAGGATTTCGACGTGATGACAGCGCTCACGGGCTGCTCGCCGGCCTTTCTCTATGCCTTCACGCAGGCGCTGGCCGATGCGGCGGCGGCACAGGGCATCGATGCCGATGCCGCGCTGCGGCTGGCACAGGCCAGCATGGCCGGGGCTGCGGCCATGGCCGCGGCGCGACCGGCAGACCGGCCGGAAACGCTGATCGCGGAGGTGGCAAGCGCGGGCGGGATGACCCGGGCCGGGCTTGATGTGCTGGGCCGCGCCGATGCGCTCACAGATCTGCTCTCGGCCACGCTGAAGGCCGCCGCTGCGCGCGCTGTCGCGCTGAGGAATGCATCATCCGGATAGTCGCGGCCCTGCAAGGTTCCCGGTGATCGGGGCAGGCTGATCAGGGTGCGCTGATCTGGCGCAGCATTGCATCGGGGATCAGCCCCTCGCACACCCGCCAGAAGCCGGTCACGGCATCCTGCCCCGCGGCCTGATAGGCCTGCGCCATGATCTGCCGCATTTCGGCAAACAGCTCTGCCTCCAGCGCGATCCCCGTGTCTGTCAGCCAGATTTCCTTCTGCCGCCGGTCCCGCCCGCCGGTGCGCAGGCGCAGATGCCCGCGCTCTTCCAGATCGCGGATCACACGGCTCAGCGATTGTTTGGTGATTCCCAAAAGGGCAATCAGATCGGAAATCACCAGCCCCGGCTGGCGCGCAATGAAATAGAGCGCACGATGATGGGCGCGGCCCAGCCCGCACGTGGCCAGCCGCGCATCGATGCTGCGCACCAGAAAGCTGTGCCCGAAATAGATCAGCTCGATCCCGCGGCGCACCTCTTCCTCGCGCAGGAACAGCGCAGATGCAGCCGGGCGCGGCGCGGGGGCGAGGGGGGTGCGAGAAATTGGGTCAGCCATGTTGACGCTTCATGCGCCACAGCATAGGCAATGGCAAGGATTGGAACAGCCATGTCGCCCACGCACGATTTTGCCCGCGCCCCGCATCCCGCGCCCACCCCTGCCGATCAGCGTGCGGCGATGATCCGCGATCCCGGCTTTGGCAAGATCTTCACCGATCATATGGCGGTGGTCGATTATCGCGATGGCGCGTGGGGGCCGGGCCGCATCGTGCCTTATGGCCCGCTCTCGCTCGATCCGGCATCGGCCGTGCTGCATTATGCGCAGGAAATCTTCGAAGGGCTGAAGGCCTATCGCCTGGCGGATGGCGCGATGGCGCTGTTTCGCGCTGATGCCAATGCGGCGCGCTTTGATGCATCGGCGCAGCGCATGGCCATGCCGCCGCTGCCTGCGGGGCTGCTTGTCGATGCGTGCAAGGCGCTGGTGGCGGTCGATGCGGCCTGGTTTCCCGAAGTGGACGGGGGTTCGCTCTATCTGCGCCCGTTCATGATCGCCAATGATGCATTTCTGGGCGTCCGCCGCTCTGCAACCTATCAGTTTCTGGTGATTGCCTCACCCGTCGGCAGCTATTTCAAGGGCGCCACGCCTGCTGTGTCGCTCTGGGTGTCGCAGCATTACAGCCGGGCCGCACCAGGGGGGACCGGCGCTGCCAAATGCGGCGGCAATTATGCGGCCAGTCTCGTCGCGCTCGCCGAGGCGACCGATCGCGGCTATGATCAGGTGGTGTTTCTCGATGCGGCAGAGCGCCGCTATGTTGAGGAACTGGGCGGCATGAACCTGTTTTTCGTGTTTGCCGATGGCAGCCTCGTCACCCCGCCGCTCACCGGCACCATCCTGCCGGGCATCACCCGCGATGCGCTGATCCGCCTTGCCCGCGATGAAGGGCTGGAGGTGCGCGAAGAGCCCTATGCGATCGATCAGTGGCGCGCCGATGCCGATAGCGGGCGGCTCACGGAATGCTTTGCCTGTGGCACCGCAGCCGTGGTCACGCCTGTGGGCAGTGTTGCGGCACCCGATTTCAGCTTTGCCATTGGCAGTGGCGGCGCCGCCTCGCACGGCGGGCAGGTGACCCGGCATTTGCGGGACAAGCTGGTGGCGATCCAGCGCGGCACGGCGGCCGATCCCTATGGCTGGGTGCAGCGCATCGGCACTTGATCGGCGCGGCACCCGCGCTATAAGCGCGAACCTGCCCGTCCGGGCCTGCTGGGGCGTAGCCAAGCGGTAAGGCAGCGGTTTTTGGTACCGCCATGCGAAGGTTCGAATCCTTCCGCCCCAGCCAATGCACACCCCCCACTGTCGAACCTTCGCGATTCACAAAGTTGTTTGCGCGGCAAACGGGAAGGTTCGGAATCGGAGCTGCGCAGCAGCGGAGAAGAACGGAGCGCAGCGCAGGACAATCCTTCCGCCCCAGCCAATGCACACCCCCCCTGGCGCACTGTGGCGGGCGGCATCGGGGCGGCATCACTGCGTTTGCAGCATTTCGCCAGTGATCGCATAGCCGCCCTGCAGCCAATCGGCCACTTCGC
>CAZFYJ010000199.1:0-3865 GCA_964523215.1 uncultured Sphingomonadaceae bacterium
CCCTCAAATCCGTCGGCCGTAAGATCGGCGGCCGATAGCTTAAGTTGGCTCGTGGATAGGCGCGGCTGCGATATTTGGCCGGCGTCAAAAACCAGAAGAGCAGGAACAAGGCCGTGAACAGCCCCAGCGCCGGCACGATCCGCGCCACGGCCAGCCGATCCAGCCAATCGCCAAATTGCGGCAGCACCCGCACGATCAGCTCTTCCAGCGCGGTGAGGAACACCTGCACGCTGAACGACAGCATCATCAGCACGACGGCAAGAATGATGACGCCGATGGAGCCCAGCCGGTTTTCCCAGAAGGGCCGGCTTTCGGTGGTGCCATAGGCGCGGCGCAGAATATCGCGCAGCGTTTCGATGAGGCCGCCCACGGTCCACAGCCCGATCAGCGCGCCGATCCACAAGAGCGGACCGGATCGCGCCGAGAGCACCTGCTCGATCGGGGCTTCGATCGCCTGGGCAACGGCGGGTGGCACCGTCTGGAGAAACGCCGCCAGTGCCTGCACCCCGGTATCGCCCGAACCCAGCAGGCTCGCCAGCGCAGTGGCCGTGATGAAGAAGGGAAACAGCGACAACAGCGCCAGATAGGCCAGATTGCCGGCGTGGATGAAGCCATCATTATAGACGCCGATGAAGGTGCGGCGCAGCACCTTGAGGCTGGTTTGCCGGTCCTCCAGAAAGCGCTTGCCGCTGGCGCGGGCGCGATCCAGCGCAGAGGCGCGCGCTGCTGCTCTGGCCTCCGGCGATTCTGGCGATGGATCGGGCCGCATGCCCGCCGTTGTGGCAAGGCAAAGCGTTTTGGACAAGCGATCATGCGCCGCACGCCGCTGCAATGCCGCATCCGCGCCAGATACAAATATCTTGTGACGCGGGGTTTATGCGATAAATTGTCGGATCATGACCGATGCGCCCGTGCCGAAAACGCTGCCACCCAGCGGCCTGGTGTTGTGGCTTGGCGGCACTGTGCTGATCTGGGCGCTTTATGTTGCCGTGTTCATGCTGTCCTACGGCGTCGATTTTGGCCTCGCCGCCCGCGATGCGATGGCCAATGTGATTCCGCTTGCGCTTCTGGCGGCGATGACCCACGCGGTCCTGCTGCATTACATATTGCCGCGCACGGTGTGGCAGCAAGCCGTTCTTCATGTGCCGCTTGCGATCGGCTTTGCCATTTTCTGGTATGCCGCGATCATCCTGCTGCTGGGCTTTTTCAGCATGCTGATGACGGGCAGGTTCGCGCCTGCGGGCTTTGGGGCGAATGCCTTTGTGTGGCAGGTGTTTCAGGGGCTGATCCTTTATGCGCTGGTCGCAGCGGTCTGTTATGCGATCCGCGGCGGGCGCGCGGCCGCCATGGTGACGCTTGTCGATCAGCCCATGGCGCGCGACACGGGGCAAGTGCCAGGCGGCATGCCCTTTGATCGCTATCTGACCAAGCATGGCGAGGATATCTGCCCGGTGGAGATTCGCAACATCGTGTCGATCACGGGCGCGCAGGATTATTCGGAAGTGTCCACCATCGATGGCACCCGCCATCTGGTGCGGATGAGCCTGGGCGAATTCGAGGCCCGGCTGGATCGCGCCCGATTTCTGCGGGTGCATCGCTCTGCCATCATCAATTTCGATCATATGGCCCGCGCCGAACCGGCGGGCGGCGGCCGCATGATCGTGCACATGGCCAATGGCGAATCGGTGCGCCTCAGCCGGGCGGGCACATTGCTGCTGCGCCAGTTCATCGTCTGAGGCGTTCATTCACGCCCCCCTGGTGCCGGTTTGCGGCAAATTTTGCACCCGCCTGGCGCAACGCGGCACAGCGTTTCCCGCAAGCATTGCAGCACAGGGATACGCATCATGAACCGAACATGCATCAATACGCCACCCATCCATCTTTCCCGCCGCACGGCGCTGGGCGCAGTTGCCCTTGGCGCGCCGGGTCTGATGCTGGCCGCCGCGCCATCGCCAGCAGCCGCATCCGCAGCCAGGGGCCATCGCTGGGATGTGAGCAAATCAGCCGTGCGCTATCAATATCAGCCCCGCGGCACGGAACAGTGCAGCGCCTGCAAGCTGTTCATCGCGCCGGCCAGCGCCGCCGCGCCTGCGGGCTGCTGGGTGGTCGCAGGCGAGATTGCGCCGGGCGGATGGTGCACCTTGTGGGAGCCAGATCCCGCGCCAGCCGGATCCCGCCCGGACGAATCACCCCTCGATCAATCGCCCCCCGATCAATCGCCCCCCGATCAATCGCCGGCGCATCGCCCCGCAGCAGACAGGCGCGCTGCCAGGAAGAAGCCCGCGCAACCCGCCCCGGCACAATCGGAGCAGCGGCCATGATGCCCCGGCGTCCGCAGGCATCTGCCGCCACTCTTGCGCTCACGCTCGCGCTGATGGGCGGCGGCGCGGCCCCGGCACCTCTTTCGGCGTTGCTCCATCCCGCGTCTTCGCCGCCGGATGCGGCGGCCTCACCTGCGGCGGTGCCACCGTCCGTGCGCATCGGCAATCAGCTGTGGATGCGGGAAAATCTTGCCGTGACCCGCTTTCGCAATGGCGATGCCATCCCGATGGTGCGCGAGGCAGCGGCATGGGCAGCCGCCGGCGAGGCTGGCCGGCCCGCTTATGCCATTTATGGCAACGCGTCTGCCCCCCGGCCAGGCTGGGGCCTGTTGTATAATTATGCCGCGATATCCGATCCGCGCGGCCTGTGTCCGCAGGGCTGGCGGGTGCCGACCAAGGCGGACTGGGCAGAACTGGAGCGTCGCCTGGGCGCGCAGCCGGGTGCACAGCTGAAAGCGCGGCAGGGGTGGGGCCCCGGTGGCGCGGGGACCGATGCCGTGGGGTTTGCGGCACTCCCTGCCGGGTTCCGCACCCAGAGCGGGCAGGATTTTCTGGGCGATCGCGTGGCCTATTTCTGGCCCGCCGATGCCGAGGCCAATGGCACGGTGATTGCCCATATGCTGTTTGATTATGACAGCATCATCTTTCGCATCGAATATCTGAAGGCCAAGGGCATGTCGGTGCGCTGCCTTGCCGATGCGGCGCCATGATGCTCTGGGCCGTTGCCTTGCCGAGATGCCTCAGCCGTCAGCAGATTCCGCCTGATTGGACATTGCCCTAAACCCCCATTGATGCCCGAATCGCCCGGCCATCATCCCAATCGGCCGCAAAGGCATTGAGCGCGGCATCGTCGCCCGGCACGTCGATCATCAGCATGACCAGCTGGTCGCCGCGCGTGCCGTCCTTCCTGGTAAAGCCCTTGCCTTTGAGGCGCAGCATCCTGCCAGAGCTGCTGCCGGGCGGAATCGCCAGCATCACCGGGCCATCCACGGTCGGCACGCGGATTTTGCCGCCGGTCACGGCCTCCTTCAGGCTGACCGGCAGATCCAGCCGCACGTCATCGCCCGCCCGTGTGAAAAAGGGGTGGGGGCGCACATCGATCGTCACTTCGGCATCGCCTGCACTGCTGGCGCGAAGCCCGGTGGCCCGGGCGGCGGCCTGGGAGGCGCCGGCCGCACGCGCCGCCGCCTGCCTGCTGGCGTTCGCCAATGGCGTGGTGCTGCTGGGGCTGCTGCCTTCGATGAACGACCTGTTGGCGGCGTGGCCGCTGCTGTGCGGCATCGCCTGGCACCTGGGCAAGCCGGACGACGACCGCCGCGCCGGCGTGGCCGCGGCGCTGTGGGGTTGCAGCGTGGCGCTGAAGTGGTCCAACGGACTCATGGTGCCGCTGCTGCTGGCCTGGGCCTGGCACCCGCAGGCGCCGCACCTGCGGTGGCGTCGGGTGCTGGGCGTCGGATCGGGCGCGGCGCTGGGCTTCGCGCTCGTCTGGGCACCTTGGGGATGGCAGCTCTGGCAGGCCACCGGCAACCCGCTCTACCCGTACT
>CAZFYJ010000200.1:0-3859 GCA_964523215.1 uncultured Sphingomonadaceae bacterium
TTCATCGAAGCAATCACGATCAACCATGCCGACAAAGCCATTGCCCACCGGCATATTGACCGTGCGGTTTGACGGCGCAATGATGCGTGCCGATTTGGCGTGCGCGACGAGCAGCGATTCGGGGATGTCGAAATCCTTGAGCAGGCGCGGCGGCACCGCGCCGCCGCACGGCTTGATGCGCCCGGCGCGATCGAGCAGGAGGACATTGTGGCCCGCGCGCGCCAGATCATGCGCGGCAGTCGCGCCTGATGGGCCGCCACCCACCACCACGACATCATAATCAGCAGTGTCGCTCATGTCTTGATCGCCTTTCCCTCGCTGTGAAGCTTCACCCGTGTGGCGTTGCCGACCCATGCGGCGAGCAGGAAGAGCATCGCCTCGGCGGCAAAAGCGCTTTGAAAAGCGAGCCCGCTGTCGCCCGTGATCCGCCGCAGCGCATCCACAATCACGGCCCCTGCAAGCCCGCCTGTACCAAAGGCTATCGCCTGTGCGGCGCCCCAGACCCCCATGCGCGCCCCCTCGCCTGCCGCGGCTCCATCGCCCGCCATGCTGAGCATCGCCCCGACCGCTGCAACCGCGAAAATGCCGTTGGCCATGCCAAGCCCGAAGATATTGGCAGCAAGGGGCCAGCCCGGGCCGGCCTGCGCCCCCAGTGCCAGCGCGGCGAGCATCACCGCCGAGCCGAGACAGCCAATGATGATCCACAGGCGCGGGCCATTGTGGCCGTCCATTGCCCGCATGCTTCCCGGCAGGGCGGCATCCGCCTGCCCGCGCATCATGGCGCCGAACCGTCCGCCCAATCCGGCAATCAGCATGCCGATCAGCACCCCACTATGCTGCACACCCGAAAGTGCGGTGGTCTGGCTTGGTGTCATGTTGAACACAATCCCGCCAAATGGCTCCAGGATCAGATCCTGCATGCTATAGGCGAGCATCGACATGAAGACGAAGCCAGTGAAGCGGCGGGCTGCGCGATCCTGCATGATCTCCGCAAGCGCGACCCGCAGATCGGGGCTGCGCTCGGCCGCACGTGCCCGCTCGACCGGCGCATGGCGCGCCTCCAACTGCCACAGCGCGGCGATGGCAACCAGCAAGGCCGCCAGCACCACCAGGCTTGCAACGATGGCCAGCCGCTCGCTGCTGAACGGCTTGAGCAGCGCACTGCTGGCCCCCGCTGCCACAACAATGCCCATGATCATCATGATCCAGGTGATCGCCGCGGCGGTCGGCTTTCGCTCGGTCGCCACGCGCGATGCAAGCAGCGCCAAAAGCGCGGTGCCCGCAATGCCGACGCCAAGCCCGATCAGCGTGAATGCCGCAATGGCCAGCAGCAGGGCCGGGATACGCGCACTGTCCAGCATCAGCGTCGCATCAATCGCGCCGACAATGCCCAGCGCCAGCAGGCACAGGCCGCCCAATATCCACGGCGTGCGCTGCGCCGCCTGATCGGAGCGATGCCCCCAGAGCGGGCGGCTGAGCTGCACGGCATAATGCCACGCGACCAGCCCGGCCGGTATGGCAGCCGCCAAGCCATATTCCACGGTCATCACCCGGTTGATCAGCGAGGTTGCAAGCATCACCATCGCACCCAGCGCCGCCTGCACCAGGCCGAGACGGATGATGCCGAACCAGCCCATTCCGGAGACGCGATCGGCGCCAGAGCGCCCCTGATCGTCCGCGCCCAGGCTTTCTGGCATCTCCGCCATGTGCGCCATCACATATGCCCCCCAAGGCCCAGCGCCGATGCGAGCATGCCCAGCACATAAAGCAACACGCCCGTTGCATTATACCAGGGCGCAAAGCGGGCCGGATCGGTGAGCAGCCGTGCCATGCACAGCAGCTGGAGCGCCGTGAACAGCGCAACAATCGCGGCCGAAAGCCCGTGGCCCTGTGCGGCAAGCAGTGCAATCACGGCAAGTTGCGCGATCAGCATCACCGCACAGGCAAGCAGCGCTGCCCTGCGCACGCCGAGAACGACCGGGAGCGACCTCAAGCCCGTTGCACGGTCCCCCGCCACAGCCTTGAAATCGTTGAGCGTCATGATGCCATGCGCGCCGAGGCTGTAGAGCAGGATGATGCCGAGCAGCACTGGCGGTGGCAGCCCGCCGAGCATCACGCTCGCCCCTGTAAACCAGGCAAGGCCTTCATAGCTGAGCGCACACACGAGCGGGCCGAGCCAGCCATTGCGTTTCAGGCGGAACGGCGCGGCACTATAGGCCCAGCCACAGAACAGAGCGACGATCGTCGCCAGCAGCACCCATAAGCCGAGGAGCGCGGCAACGCCGAGCCCGAGTGCGGCACCGGCCAGGGCAATGGCAACCGGCCAGCGTCCCGGCACGCGCCCCGAAGGGATCGGTCGCAACGGCTCGTTGATGGCATCGACATGGCGATCGCACCAATCGTTGATCACCTGCGACGTGCCGCACACAATCGGCCCGGTCAGCACCAGGCCGGCCAGAAGAAACGGCAGATGATCAAGAAGCGAAACGCCGGATGAAACCACCCCGCACATGAATGCCCACATTGGCGGAAACCAGGTCACTGGCTTCGCCAGTTCGATCATGTCGCGCAGCCGGGGCGGCCGCGCACCATCTGAAGACAAAGTCCATTCCGCCATGACTCGAAAGGCTATGCCCCGGCGGTGCATCTGTCAAATTATTTGGACATAAAAACTGTCCAGATACGTGGCGCGACCATCAGCCCTCGTCGGCTTGCCCCTTGACAACGCCCATCTTGTGCCGGTGCAGCTTCGAATAGAGGCTCTGGCGGCTGAGCCCAAGGATTTCGGCCGCCGATGCCCGATTGTCCGCCGTGTGGATCAGCGCGGCTTCGATGCACATGCGCTCGATCAGATCGGTGCTTTCGCGCACGATCTCCTTCAGCGTCTTGCGCCCGACAAGCGCACTCAGCTGCTCCACCGATTTGGGAAAATGCGAGTCCGCTCCGGGCAGCGTGCGTTCGCGCCGGCCGATGCTGCGCACGGAAAAACCGAACAGGGCACGGCGATCATGGGTGATCATCGTCGCCGAGAGCTCAACCGGCTCCTCCCCGCCATTCAGATCATGCACGACCGTGGCAAAGTTGCGCACCAGCTGGTGCCCGCGCAACTGCTTGCGGATCAGCCCGAGATCGACTGGCGTGCGGCCGATCAGGTCCGCCAGCGGCATGCCGAGCAGCTGCTCCACCGTGCCGGCCTGCACAAGCTCCGCAAAGGCGCGATTGGCAGAGATCACGGCCTCCTTGTCATCTGCCAGCACGAACGCATCGGGCATGTGTTCGACGACATCGAGAATGTGACGGTCTGTCTTGCGGGCAGGGGCATCGCCACCGGCGGCCGAGAGTGTGAGCAGCCAATATTGCCGACCGGACTGGCGGAAGGGCGAGGCATTGAGGCTGAGACGCCCTGCGCCCCCGGCTACCGCGAGCGCGACATCGGGCGTCGCCTGATTGACAGCCACGGCACCGAGATAGGCCAGCAGCTCTGCCTGCGAACCCTGTGCAAACAGCGATGCGAGCGATTTCCCAGGCAGTGCGCCCGGATTCGCGTGCAGCAAAGCATGACAGGTGGAATTGGCCTGCTGCACGACGAGATCGGCCGCCTCGACAATCATCAGCGCATAGGCGATATTGTCGAACAGCAGGCGATAGCGCGTTTCCGTCTGCCGCAGGTGGAGATAATCGCGCTCCATGGATTGCTGCGCCTTCAACAGGCGTTGCTGCACATCGGAAATGGCGCGCAAATCCCGCCCGATCGCGATGGCATTGCCGCCATTTTGCGGCCAGACGATCCGGTAGCTGACAGGCAGATCCTCGCCTTCATGGACATGAGTCACCTGGCGCCACGCGGCATTGCCATGAC
>CAZFYJ010000201.1:0-3837 GCA_964523215.1 uncultured Sphingomonadaceae bacterium
CCGCGTGGCACCGGCCCGCTGGGCTTTTACGAAAGCGAAGGGGAGCGCGTGCCCATCTTGTCCATCCGGATGGGCGACAGCATCAGCGGCCTGCCGGGTTTTGAATATCTCGATACCGCAAGCGCCAGCTTTGCCGCTTATGCCGCCGCACGCGCCAGCCGGCGCGATCCGTTTTTCAATGTGCCGGCAGGCGGGGCCGACATCTGCAACATCCCGGTGCCGATCCGGCAAAAGCCATGAACAACACACGGTGAACCAGCTGCGGTGAACGAAACACGGGCGACGACCTCCCGATTGTGGATATGGAACGGCGCATCGGGCGGCGCCTGGCATTTCTGCACGATCACGGGTGATGCGGCCGACGCGCTGCATGCAACCGCGCTGATGCGAAGGCTTGAGGACGGTCGCAGGCGCGGCTGGGGTGCGCTGAAAGTGCACGCGACCATTGGCACAAGCAGCTGGGATACCTCACTGTTTCCGGACAAGGCATCGGGCGGATGGCTGCTGCCCGTGAAGGCTGCGGTGCGCAAGGCCGAAGGGCTGGTTGCGGGCGACGAGGTGCATCTGCGGCTGAATTTCTGATCCGTCGCATCGCCCAAAAAAAAGGGGGCGAGCCATGCAGCGCCCGCCCCCCGATTTTTACGCTCGACGCGAACGATCAGAAGTTCAGCGTGGCCCGCGCATAAAGGAACCGCCCGTTAAACCCGAAAGGCGAGAAGTTCGAATAAGGCAGGAAATAATTGTTGACCGGATAGTTGCGCGCCAGCCCGGTGGCGGGGTCGATCCCCTGCCCCAGAGGCACGCGATCGGGATAGGTGTCGAGGAGGTTGTTGGCACCAAAGGCTACGCTGGCCACGTCCGAAATCTTGGCCCGCAGCTCGAGATCGACAAGCCATTTTGCACTCAGCGGCACATCGAGGAACGCATCCGTGCCGGCACCCAGCACCTTGCCATAGCGGTTGCCGCGCAGGGTCATGCCGAATGCGCCCTGCTCATAATCCATGCCAAGGTTGATCTTCGTGCGCGGCTGGCCCTGTGCCAGGCGCAATGTTTCCTGCCGCCCGAACAACACCACGCCCGGCACCGCCGCCAGCGGGCCGGCGGCGGCCAGCACACGCTGCACGGTCGTCTTGTTGTAGTTGAACCCGGCCGTCAGGCTGAGCTTGCCGCTCTCGCCAATATCCATGCGATAGGTGGCCACCGCATCAAGACCGCGCGTGCGCGTATCCACGCCGTTCACAAAGAAGCGCGCGGCATTGATGTTGTTGAAGCCGTTGGCATTCAGGATCTGCGCAATCGAAAAGCCGGGATTGGTCCCGGTTGGGTTGCCCAGCGCATCGCGCGACGCCTGCAGATTTTCGGTCACCACGATGCGATCGTCAATATCGACCTGATATAGATCGACCGTGAGATTGAGCCGGGGAACCGCCGACACCACCACACCTGCCGAATATGAAATCGATGTTTCGGCATCCAGCGGAGTTGCGCCAAGCGCAATCGCCACCGGATTGCTCACCGGCAGCGTGACCGTTTCCAGCAGCACGCCGTTCACATTGTTGGTGGCGGCAGCGGCATAAAATTGCTGTTGCAGCGAAGGCGCGCGAAAACCGGTCGACACCGCACCGCGCAGGGCAAAGCCATCAGCCGGTTCAAAGCGCAGAGCCAGCTTTCCGTTGAGATCATTGCCGAAATCCGAATAGCTCTCGTAACGCCCGGCAAGCTGGATGCTGAATGCATCGCTCAGATCGGCATCAGCTTCGAGATAGGCCGACCAGTTGCTGCGGCTGCGCTTCTGGTCCACCTGCTGCCCGCCGATGGTCGGCCGGAAGCCGGGGAACACCTGGGCGCCGGGCGCGCCGCCGGCCGGGCCATTGGCAAAGCTTGCGGTCTCGCCAGGGCGGATGTCAAAGCCTTCGCGGCGATATTCAAACCCGGTTGCCAGCGTCATGGATTGGGTGAAGCCGGTTTCGATATCGGTGCTGACATCGAGATTGATCATCGTCTGATCATAGGCCAGGCCGCCTGAATCAAAGCGGGTCTGCGATGCGGCACCAAAGGAACGGTTCAGCGAATTGGTGATCAGAAAGTCGAACGTGTTCTTCGCACGGCTGAACGACAAATCCCAATTCGCCCCGGCCACATCGCCCTTCACGCCGAACACAGCCGAATAATCTTCGAGATCGGTATTGATCAGCGGCAGGAAGCCCCGCGGATAGATGGCCGTGACGTTGCGCGCATCGCTTGCGATGCGATAAAAGCCTGCGCTGCGTCCGTCGCGCGTGCCATAAGAGCCAAAGGCATAAAGCGACACATTGTCGGAAACGTCGATGCCGCTGTTGATGAAGATCTTGATATCCTGGGTCGCGGCATCGCCATAGCGGTGGCTCAGCCGGTCGAAATCAAATTCGCGGCTGTCAACCAGGCCGCCGACCAGCGCAAATTGCCGCCGCGGATCAAAGCCGGCACGATTGGTGGCGCCGCGATCCTGATATTCGGCGGCAATGTTCACAAAGCCGCGGTCGCCAAGCCCAAATCCGGCGACACCGGCAAAGGTGATGGTATCGCCATCGGTGGCCTTGCGATCCTTGCCGCTGTTGGTCGTCTGGAATGTGCCATCAGGCGCGAGCAGCGGCTGCCCCGTCGCGCCCAGCACCAGACCGGTCAGCTGCGGCACACCATCGAGCGACGTGTTGTAGCCGCCATAAGTCACCTGAAACTTTGCGCCAGAGGGCTTGTCGCGCAGCTGGAAATTGATCACCCCGGCGATTGCGTCCGAACCATATTGTGCGGCCGCGCCATCGCGCAGCACCTCGACCCGCGCGACCGCAATGGCGGGAATGAGATTGATGTCGACCGCGCTCGACCCGCGACCCACCGAGCCGTTGATGTTCAGCAGCGCGGCTGTGTGGCGGCGCTTTCCGTTGATCAGCACGAGCGTCTGATCCGGGCTGAGGCCGCGCAGCGTTGCCGGGCGGACCACGTCGGTGCCATCGGTGATCGAAGGCTGCGGAAAGTTGAAGCTCGGCACCTGCTCGTTCAGCAGACGGTTGGTCTCCGTGAAGCCCGATTGCGTCAGCGTATCGGCCGTGATCACGTCGACAGGAACCGGGCTATCCGCCACGGTACGATCATTCCGGCGCGTCCCAAGCACGACAATGGCCGGGCCTTCATCGCCACTTTCGGCGGCGTCGCCTTCTGCCTGTTCGGCATTTTGGGCAAAAGCAGGCGCTGCCAGCGCCGGGGCAAGGGTTGCAGCAACGGCAACGCCGGCAGCCAGCGCGGCACGAACTGTGGATTTCATCGGTCGATCCCCTATCATGTTTGTAAAACAACGTGCTGCATGCAACTGGCAGCCTCGCGTTAGAAATAGGAGCGTGGCCGCATTTTGCGAGCCTTCTGCCCGCTCCCGTCAATTTTTCGTCATAATCTGTTGCGGCGCAGCAACACCGCCATTAGCCTGTAGCCAATTCCGATACGGCGCAAGAGGAGTGCAGACATGGCAAAACCCATCACGTCCTTCACCGACTTCTGGCCCTATTATCTCGGCGAGCATGCGCAGCCCGCGACCAGGGCCTGGCATTATGTGGGCACGTCGCTGGTGATCATCTGCGCGCTTGCCGCGATCGCCACGGGCCGATACTGGCTCTTTGCCGTTATGCCCTTAGCCGGATATGGCTTTGCATGGGCCAGCCACGCGCTTGTCGAGCGCAACCGCCCGGCGACCTTCACCTATCCACTGTGGTCGCTGGCGGCCGATTTCAAAATGTTCGGCCACTGGATCACGGGCACGCTCAGCCCGCATCTTGAACGGGCCGGGGTGGCTGGCAGGGCGCTTTG
>CAZFYJ010000202.1:0-3779 GCA_964523215.1 uncultured Sphingomonadaceae bacterium
AGCATCAGGCGCCAGGCCAAGCGCGCGGCGATCCTGATGACACGGCTGAGCCGGGAAAAGACGGGGCGGCAATAGGCAGATGCAGGCCTCGCGCTTTCCGCTTGCAGTTGACGCAAGGTCAACTGGCATAAGGGGCGTATGGATGATTCGCAGCCCGCAAACTGGCTCGATATTGCCGAGGTCGCGCGCCGCACCGGGCTGAGCAGCCGGGCCTTGCGCTTTTACGAGGCCAAGGGACTGGTTGTGCCTATGCGCACCCACACAGGCCGCCGCCTGTTCAACACTGCGGCCTTGGCGCGGCTCCATCAGATCATCGTGTTGAAATCGGCCGGGCTGAGCCTGGCGCAGATGAAGATGCTGTTTGCGGGAAGGCCCCTTGATCTGGAGCAGGTGCTGCGCGCCCAGCTGGCCATGCTGGCCGAGGAGGAGGCGCGCATTTGCAAGGCCCAAAGCCTGATCCACATCGCTTTGTCATGCATCGGGCGCGGAGAGCCTCTGAATGCTGAGACTTTATGCTCACTGGTTGAAAGTGGCGATCGCATCATGAAACAGGAGCCGCAAGAGTGGCAGGCCGTGACGGACCGCTATTTTACGCCCGAACAAAAAGCGCAATGGGCACAAAGCTGGGCCAATCTGCCGCGTGATTTTGATCAAAATGCCTATCAGCAGCAGTGGCAGGATCTGGGGGACAGGATCAGGGCCGCCTTGCCCATGGCACCGAACAGTGCCGTCGCCCAGAGCTTCGTTGATGAATGGTATGCCCTGCTCAAGCCTTTTGCCGACATTGCCAGCCCGGCGATGTGGACGGCAACCGTCAAAATGTATGATGATATGGACCAGTGGGCTGAACATGGTGCTGGCAAGCCCAATCCGGGTTTTGACAAAGCGGTGTGGGATTTCATGAAAGCCGCAACCGCTGCACGGCTCGCCCAAGGCGGGTCGCTTGCCCCCGCGAGCGCCTGATGATCGAAGCGAAACACACGACAGGAGAGGCTGAGAACATGAACGCTTGGATGTTGCTGGCAGTTGCCATCATCTTTGAAATTGCAGGCACCAGCCTGTTGAAAGCATCGGATGGCTTTGCCCGCTGGTGGCTGGGGGTCGGCGCGATGGCCTGCTACTGGGTGTGCTTCGGCTTTCTGGCGCTGGCGATCAAGGCGATTCCGGTGGGGGTGGCCTATGCCATCTGGTCGGGCTTTGGTATCGTCGCGATCACGCTGATTGGCTGGCTGATCTTCAAGCAATCGCTCAGCGCCGCACAGATCGGGTTCATCGGCCTGATCCTTGTCGGTGCTGTCGGCCTCAATCTTTCGACCCGCGCCGCAGAGGCACCGGCGCCGCCTGCGGAAACTTCGATCGGCTGATCCTGGCCCCTTGACCCTGTGCTGCGCCCGGACCACATGCACTCCACAGCCAGCGCAGGAGAGACAGGCCATGGACCGTTACACCCAGAATTATATCAACGGCCAGTGGGTCGACAGCATTGGCGGCACCCCGCATCAGGTGATCAGCCCATCGACCGAAGAGCCGTGCACCGAAATCACGCTGGGCACGCCGGCCGATGTCGATGCCGCAGTGGCCGCAGCCCGGGCCGCCTTTCCCGCCTATAGCGCCACCAGCCGCGAAGCGCGGATCGCGCTGCTGGAGCGGATTTTGGAAGAATATAAGAAGCGCATTCCCGATCTTGCCCGTTCGATGGCGATGGAAATGGGCGCGCCGCTCAGCTTTGCTGCCATGGCACAGGCCCCCGCGGGCATGGGCGGATTCATGACCACGCTGAAGGCGCTGCGCGATTTTTCCTTCACGGAAAACATCGGATCAACCGTGATCCATTATGAGCCAATGGGGGTGATCGGCATGATCACGCCATGGAACTGGCCGCTGAACCAGATCGCGCTGAAGGTCGCACCCGCGCTTGCCGCTGGCAACTGCATGGTGCTCAAGCCATCGGAAGAATGCCCCGGCAATGCCGCCATTTTTGCCGAAATCCTGCACGCAGCCGGGGTTCCTGCCGGTGTTTTCAATCTGGTGCAGGGCGATGGCCCGGGCGTGGGCCATGCCATATCCGCGCATCCCGGCATCGAAATGGTGAGCTTCACCGGATCGACCCGGGCCGGCATCCTGGTGGCCAAGGCCGCGGCAGACACCGTGAAACGGGTGCATCAGGAATTGGGCGGCAAGGCCCCCAATCTGGTGCTGCCTGGCGCAGATCTGGCCGCCGTTCTGCCCCCCACGGTGCAGGGCGTGATCATGAATACGGGGCAAAGCTGCATCGCGCCCACGCGCATTCTGGTGCACGAAAGCCAGGAGGCAGAGGCCATCGAAACGGTGAAGGCGATCATGGCGCAGGTGAGCGTCGGCGATCCGATGAGCGAGGGCGCACATATCGGCCCGGTGGTCAACAAGGCGCAATATACCAAGATCCAGGGGCTGATCGAAGCGGCAATGGCTGAAGGCGCGACGCTGGAGCATGGCGGGCCGGGCCTGCCCGAAGGCGTGAACCGCGGCTATTTTATCCGCCCCACCCTGTTCAGCGGCGTGACGCCCGGCATGCGCATTGCGCGCGAAGAAACCTTCGGCCCAGTGGCCACCATCACGCGCTATGCCGATCTGGACGAGGGCATCGCGATCGCCAATGATACCGAATATGGCCTTTCTGCCACGATTTCGGGGGATAAGGCCGCCGCCACCGCGATCGCGCCAAGGCTGCGTGCCGGCATTGTCACCATCAACAGCTGGGGGCCGGATGGGCACGCGCCCTTTGGCGGCTACAAGCAATCGGGCAATGGCCGCGAAGGCGGACTTTTTGGCCTGAAGGATTTCATGGAAGTGAAAAGCGTGATCGGGGGGGTGTGAACCCCGCCGACCTCGCCGCCGTTCATTTCCCGGCGGCCAGCTCCACCTGGCGCAGCACGCGCAGCGCATTGCCCTGGGCAATTTTTGCCAGATCGGCCTGCGAATAGCCGCGCCGCACCAGCTCTGCAAACAGCGCCGGATAGGTGGAGACATTCTCCAGCCCTTCGGGCAGCGTTTCCACCCCGCCGAAATCCCCACCGATGCCGATATGATCAATGCCCGCCACGCGGCGGATATGATCGATCATGTCGGCCACCTGGGCAAGGGTGGCTCGGGGCACGGGATTGGCCGCCGCCCAGGCCGCGCGCGCCTCTGCCTCGGCCTTGGGATTGCCAAGGTGGATATAAGCGAGCCGGGCTTTTTCCGCTGCCTCGGCGGCAAAATGGTTGCGCAGCTCCTGACTGGAAAAGCTCGGCACGAAGGTGACCATCACCACGCCGCCATTTTGCGGCAGGCGCTTCAGCACGCTATCGGGCACGTTGCGCGGATGATTGACGAGCGCACGCGCATTGCTGTGGGTGAACAGCACTGGCGCGGTGGTCACATCGAGCGCGTCCATCATCGTCGCTTCGGAAACATGGCTCAAATCGACGATCATCCCGAGCCGGTTCATCTCGCGGATCACGCTGACGCCAAAGGGCGACAGCCCGTCATGCTGCGGCGCATCGGTGGCGCTGTCGGCCCAGTCGGTCGTCAGGCTGTGGGTGATCGTCATATAGCGTGCGCCCGCGCGATACATCTGCCGCAATATGCCAAGCGAGCTGCCGATCGAATGGCCGCCCTCCATCCCGATGAGCGATGCGATCTTGCCCGCCTTCATCGCCGCGATCACCTCTGCATGCGTGCGGGCCAGCGCCAGCACGTCCGGGTATCGCGCCACCATCTGCTCGACAATCTCGATCTGCTCCAGCGTGCGGGTCACC
>CAZFYJ010000203.1:0-3733 GCA_964523215.1 uncultured Sphingomonadaceae bacterium
GGTCTTGCTGCCGACATAGACGATCGGATTGCCCACGCCGGTTGCCGCCGAATAGAAAATCCGGTCCTGATCGGCGATGCCCACGGTCATTGCGTTCACCAGGATGTTGCCATCATAGCTGGGGTGGAAATTCACCTCGCCCCCCACAGTCGGCACGCCCACGCAATTCCCATAGCCGCCAATGCCGGCGACAACGCCGGCGATCAGATGCTTCATCTTGGGGTGATCGGGCCGGCCAAAGCGCAGCGCATTCATATTGGCAACGGGCCGCGCGCCCATGGTGAACACATCGCGCAATATGCCGCCCACCCCGGTTGCGGCACCCTGATAGGGTTCGATATAGGAGGGGTGATTGTGCGACTCCATCTTGAAAATGGCCGCGAGCTTGCGGCCGTCCGGCCCGTCGCCAATATCGATCACGCCCGCATTCTCGCCGGGCCCGCAGATCACCCAGGGGGCCTTAGTCGGCAGCTTCTTCAGGTGAATCCGTGATGATTTGTAGGAACAATGTTCCGACCACATCACCGAAAAAATGCCAAGTTCTGTGAGATTGGGCGTGCGCCCCATGGCGTGCAGCACGCGCGCATATTCCTCGGGCGAAAGGCCGTGCTCGGCAACGATGTCAGGCGTGATGGCGGCGTCTTCTGGCTGTGGCATGGCCAGAGCCTCTAGCTGCGATCAGGGGATTAGGCCAGTGCCAATGCGGTGCTGCAGCGGGTTCGCCGCCAGACAGCTTGCCGGGATGAATCGCCTGCGGAACGACAAGACATCTGCATCGGCTGCCTTGAAGGCCGTGAATGACTCACAAAATAAGGGCATTGGCGAGCCGGCCGCGCAGCCGCGCCAGTGTGGTTTCACGCAAGGCGGCTTGTGCGCGGGTAACGGCCGCAGCTTCGCTAGCCCGACTTGCTCATGAACCTGAGCACGATCCACGCCGATCCCGCGGCTGCGGTGCCGGTCGCAAATGTGCCCCACAGTGTATCGATGATGCTGATTTTCGTGCTCCAGACCCGCATCACGCTGTGGTTGGTGAGGTTCCACGTCATGTAGCAGAAAAAGCCGAACAGCGCGCCCATGATCAGCGCGGTCGTCCATCTGCCGCTCACCAAAGCGGGGTGAATGGCGAAAATCACCATGCCGAGAATATAGAGAAAATAAAAGGTGAGCGCCGGGCCCCAGCGCACTCCCTGCATCAGCAGCTCGCCAATTTCGGGGCGGTAGACCGCAGGCACCATGCGCCCCAGCCACAGGAAATCGAGGAGGCCAAACAGGATGGCCGCTGCGGCGTAGGCGGCCAGATGCTGGCCAGTGACAAGCGGCTCGCTCACAGACTGGTGCCCGATGCAAAGGGGGTCATACGCGTTCTCCGGCCAGTGCCCTGATGTCCTTGATCAGCGCTCTCACGCGGCGAGCATTAACCCCGAGATCGGAAACACCAATACGGCTGACGGACCGTATCTGGATGATGCTGCCCCCGGTCGGGCTGGGCTGGACGAGAATGACGATATCATCCTTGAAGCGAAAGGGAGAGATTGTTTCGGTGGCCTCGATCCGGTCCGCCCGGTTCAGCGCGATGGCCCAATCGCGCCGCGCAAGCGCCTGGCGGACCAGCGCCACGGCCCGATCTGGCGGCATGTTCAGCATCACCGGCCGGATGTCGCCATAGGCCTTGCGGTGCAGCCGCTGCCACTGCTGCATACTTTCCACGCCGACCAGATTGTCCGCGCGCAGGGAGAGCTTTTCAAAGGAAGGCGGATTGGCAAGATCGGTGCTGATGTCGTGAATGGGCGGCACCGTGAAGGCAGTGCGCACCCAATTGCCGCACACGGCTGCCACAGCACCGGCCAGCAGCAACGCCATCAAGAGCGGCCAGACGGGCCGCCGCCGCTGCACCAGCCCGATCAGCCCGGCAAGCAGCGCAATGACTGCAAGTGGCAGGCTCGCCGCAATCGCATAAAGGCCAAAGCGGAAATGCCACAGGCCCCAGCCTGCACCATAGCTGCCGACCAGGGGCAATGTGACGGCCAGTGCCGCCAGCACGAGGGGCCAGCGCCACCCTGGCCGTGCCGGAACATCTGCAGCAGCAAGCGATGTGGTGAGGGCCATGAAGCATCTTCCTGTCATCTATGGGTCAGAAGCCACGGCCAGAAACCACGGACCGGAGCACAACAGCGCAGCCACGAACGGCGGGCGGGTGCGCGCCAGTGCCGCTGCATGCGCCCGGCTGGTCATGTGGCGCAGCGCGTGCGGGCCAGTGCGGACGGACAATGATCTTTATGCGCCGGGCCGTGAAAAACAAGACTTGATTGTCACAATCGACTGATTCAATCTGCCCGTGCAACTCACCAGCGAGCGGGAGGTGCATATGGTGTCCAACTTAGCGAAAGGAGGTGATCCGATGTCTCATGGTTCAGCAGAGAGAGGTTGGTTCAGTCCGTTCGGAGGCACGCACGCTTAACCTTCGGGTTGTTCGTGTTTCCGGCTGCGGCACTTCCGGCCGCTGACCATGCTCCGCCCTGTGCGGAGTCTCAAAAAATTGGGGGCTGCCCTGCACTTGCCGGGTAGCCCCCTTTTGCGTATCGGCGTCAAAAAAAATGCCAGCACCAGCGATGTGCACAAAACAGGCTGAAGGGGGTTAATGAGCAGGATGAAGACCAATGTTCTGGCCTGCATGACGGCGCGAGGCGCAGCCATTGTGCTGGCAACGACAACGACGCTGATGGCCGCGCCCACGCTTTGGGCCAAGCCTGCGGCCACCCCCGCTGCCCCCGCGGTTGACCGGATCGCGCAAGAGGCGACGCAGGCAACCGCCGCCGAGCAGGCAGCCCTGCTGGCCGATGGCCGCATCACCAGCGAGGCGCTGGTCCGCGCTTATCTCGCCCGCATCGCGGCCATTGATGATTCCGGGCCGCAGATCAACGCCGTGATTGCCCTGTTTCCGGATGCGATTGCGCAGGCCCGCACGCTGGATGAAGAGCGCCGCTATGGCTTTGTGCGTGGCCCGCTGCATGGCATTCCCGTGCTGATCAAGGACAATATCGAGGTGGCGGGCCCGGTGCCGACCACGGCTGGATCGGCAGCTTTGGCGGATAACATCACCAATCGTGATGCGCCGCTGGTGGCGCGGCTGCGCGAAGGCGGGATGATCATCCTCGGCAAGACCAATTTGAGCGAATGGGCCAATATCCGGTCCGGCAAATCCACCAGCGGATGGAGCACATTGGGCGGGCTGACCAAAAATCCCTATCGCCTTGCCTATAACAGCTGCGGCTCGTCGTCCGGCAGCGGGGCGGCCATGGCGGCGCGGCTCGCATCGGTGGCCGTGGGCACGGAAACCGATGGCTCGATCGTCTGCCCATCCGGCACCAACGGCATTGTCGGCTTCAAGCCCACGGTCGGCCTCGTGAGCCGCCGCTTCATCGTGCCCATCAGCCGCAGCCAGGACACAGCTGGGCCGATGACGCGCAGCGTGCGCGATGCCGCGCTGATGCTCGACATGATGGCCGGCAGCGATCCCCATGATCCGGCGACCGAGGAGGCCGATCTGCGCCGTGAAAATTATGCCGCCGCGCTGGAACGGGCGAGCCTGGCTGGCAAGCGCATTGGCGTTGTGCGGCTGCCCGACACCAATGCTGCGCTGTTCGATCAGGCGCTGGCGCGGCTCCGGGCGCAAGGGGCGGAGCTGGTCGAGGTCGATATCAGCGCGCTGCCGATCGGCGCCATTTCAGAGTCG
>CAZFYJ010000204.1:0-3732 GCA_964523215.1 uncultured Sphingomonadaceae bacterium
CAGCGCGGGCAATGTAAATGCAGGCTGTACGGCCTGGGCAGGCACCGCCGCGCCCTGCCCGCCCGTCTGCGCAGCAAGCGGGGATCCGGCGCCAAATGCAAGGGCAACGAGCAACAGGGACAGATGGCGATGGCGCAACATAAGTGATCCTCCGATATATCGGCGTCATGTTGGACCAGAGCGCCTGGAATTCAACCCGGCTTTTTGGCCGGTGCACGCTGCCTCAGCGTGTCAGCTTTTTATAGGCAAGGCGCGTCGGCCGGTCTGCCGCATCCCCCAGGCGACGGCGCTTATCCTCTTCATAAGCCTCGAAATTCCCTTCAAACCACTCGACGTGGCTGTTGCCTTCAAAGGCCAGGATGTGCGTTGCCAGCCGATCGAGGAAGAAGCGATCATGGCTGATGACCACCGCGCAGCCCGCAAAATTTTCAAGTGCATCTTCCAGCGCGCGCAGCGTTTCGACATCCAGATCGTTGGTCGGTTCATCGAGCAGCAGGACATTGCCGCCGCGCTTCAGCATCTTGGCGATGTGCACGCGGTTGCGTTCCCCGCCGGAGAGCTTGCCGACATTTTTCTGCTGATCCTGCCCTTTGAAATTGAACGCCCCGACATAGGCCCGCGTCGACATGTCATGGCCGTTCACCTTCACATAATCGAGCCCGTCGGACACTTCTTCCCATACATTCTTGGCCGGATCGAGATCGTCGCGGCTCTGGTCGACATAGCCCAGCCGGACAGTCTCGCCGACAGAGATGGTGCCGTCATCGGGCGTTTCCTGGCCGGTAATCAGCTTGAACAATGTTGATTTGCCTGCGCCATTCGGCCCGATCACCCCCACGATGCCGCCCGGTGGCAAGGTGAAGCTCAGATTTTCGAACAGCAATTTGTCGCCATAGGCCTTGGAAAGATTGTGGGCCTCGATCACCTTGCCGCCCAGCCGCTCCGGCACCTGGATGACGATCTGTGCCTTGCCGGGTGTGCGGTTTTCCTGGCTTGCAACCAGCTCTTCGAATTTGGCGATGCGCGCCTTGCTCTTGGTCTGGCGGGCCTTCGCGCCCTGGCGGATCCACTCCAGCTCTTCCTTGATCGCCTTTTGCCGGCCCTCATCCTCGCGCTCTTCCTGTTCGAGCCGCTTGGCCTTTTTCTCAAGATAGGTCGAATAATTGCCTTCATAGGGATAATAGCGGCCCCGATCGAGCTCGAGGATCCAGTTCACGACATTATCGAGGAAATAGCGATCGTGCGTGATCATCAGCACATTGCCGGGATAATCGCGCAGATGCTGCTCGAGCCAGGCCACGCTTTCGGCGTCGAGATGGTTGGTCGGTTCGTCCAGCAGCAGGATTGACGGCTTCTGGATCAGGAGCCGGGTGAGCGCGATCCTTCGCTTTTCGCCGCCCGAAAGATTGTCCACGGCCCAATCCGACGGCGGGCAGCGCAGCGCCTCCATCGCAATTTCGAGCTGATTGTCGAGCGTCCACCCGTCAACGGCGTCGATTTTTTCCTGGAGTTCGCCCATCTCGGTCATCAGCGCGTCAAAATCAGCATCCTCAGGCGGATCGCCCATGATCGTGCTGATCTCGTTGAAGCGGTCGAGCATATCGGCAGTGCCGCGGGCACCGTCCTTCACATTTTCGAGCACGGTCTTGCTGGTGTCCAGCTGCGGCTCCTGCGGGAGATAGCCGACCGTGATATTCTCACCCGGCCATGCCTCGCCGGTAAAATCCGTATCGATGCCAGCCATGATCTTCATCAGGGTCGATTTGCCGGCACCATTGGGCCCGACGATGCCGATCTTCGCATCCTGATAGAATTGCAGATTGATGTTGTTCAAAATGGGCTTCTGCGCGCCAGGGAAGCTTTTGGTCATCCCTTTCATCACATAGGCATATTGCGCGGCCATTTACGTTGCTCCTCGTTGCTGAACCGATTTTGGACAGGCACCCGGCCCGAGCGGTTAGCGAAGGGAAAGCGGCTTGGCAATCGCCAGGCAAATCGATAGCCTCTGATGATGGCAATTTTCCGCACCCCCCTCGCGCTTGGCCTCATCTGTGCTCTTGTGCTGGCGCAGTTTCCGGCCGTTCCCCCCGCTTTTGCCCAGGCTGCCCAACCCAAGGCAGAAGGCAAAAAGGCCGCAAGCCAGGCCAAGCCAAAAAAGCGCACCAAGCGGGTGAAGCTGCCCAAGCCCAAAACGCTTGAAGAAGCGCGGGACATGGCGTTGAAGGGTGATGAATGGGCCTACGACATCGTCGAAGGCATCACCACCGAGATCGGCCCGCGGCTGGCCGGCACCGAGGCAGAGGCGCGGGCGCGCACATGGGCCGTTGCGAAGATGACTGAGCTGGGCTTCGCCAATGTGCGCATCGAAACCTTTGACCTGCCCGTCTGGGTGCGCGGCAAGGAAACAGCCCATGTCATCAGCCCGTTCCCGCAGGAGTTGAAGATCACCGCGCTCGGCAACAGCGGATCAACCGGAGACGAGGGGCTGGAGGCAGAAATTGTCTATTTCCCGACGCTCGCCCGATTGAAGGCGGCATCTCCCGGCAGCCTGAAGGGCAAGATCGCCTTTGTCAGCCACCAGATGAAGCCCTCGCAGGATGGCTCCAGCTATGGCGCCTTTGGCGGCGTGCGCTTCAACGGCCCGTCAATCGCCGCGCAAAAGGGAGCGGCGGCGATTGTCATCCGCTCCGTCGGCACGGATTATCATCGCAACCCGCATGCCGGCAACACCACCTTCGAAAAAGGCGTGACGCCAATTCCTGCGGGTGCACTCTCGATCCCCGATGCCGAAAATCTGGAGCGCATGCTGAAACGCGGCAAACCGGTGCGGCTGAGGCTGGTGATGACGCCGCAACAGATCGGCATCCGCCAGTCGGGCAATGTCATTGGCGAAATCCCCGGCACTGATCCCACGGCGGGCATTGTCGCCATTGGCGGGCATCTCGACAGTTGGGATCTGGGCACTGGCGCAATTGATGATGGCGCCGGCATCGCGATCACGGCCGCGGCAGCGCGCTGGGTCAGCCTTCTGGGCAAGCCGCGGCGCACCATCCGGGTCATCTGGTTCGGCGCAGAGGAAGTCGGCATATGGGGCGGCCGCGCCTATGCGCGTGCCTATCCGGGCCGGTTGCACGCCGCCGCCATGGAATCGGATTTTGGCGCAGGCCGCATCTGGCGCGTCGATTTCAAGCTGGCGGGCGACGCCAGGCCCGTGGAAGACCGGATCGTCGCTGCCCTGATGCCGCTGGGTATCGGCCGAAGCGGCATGCCGGCAGGCGGTGGGCCGGATTTCGGCCCGCTGGTTGCCGATGGCGCGCCTGCTGTCGATTTGCAGCAGGATGGCACCGACTATTTCAACCTGCATCACACGCCGGATGACACGCTGGACAAAATCAACCCGGCGGATCTGCGGCAGAATGTGGCAGCATGGACGGCGACTCTGGCGATTCTTGCCAATGCGCCGGAAAATCTGCTGTCTGCCGAGGCAATGGCCCGCGCCGCGCTGCCTGCAAAACCGGCCTCGAAGGCTGGCTCTGTGGTCAACCAAAAATAATTGTTGACCGAATTACTAGATAATATAATTCGCCTCCCCGCGAAGGGGGCATATCCGTTCGCACTGTTCTGTTTGAGGAGCCTATCATGAAGAAACTTGCTGCTGTTGCCGCTCTCGGCCTGTTCACGCTGGCCGCTTGCCAGCCCAAGGCTGAAGAAACCACCACCACCGAAACCACG
>CAZFYJ010000205.1:0-3671 GCA_964523215.1 uncultured Sphingomonadaceae bacterium
GGATTTTTAAATTTTTACAGTTCGCAATATAATAGAGAAAATTTAGAAGTAGGAATTTACGGTGAATGTGAATCAGGAAGAAGATGGCTGAATAATTTTTTATCGCAAGATAAGCATGAATAAATAATGTTATGAAATAATAATTCTTTCGCAAATACTGACAATCTTCACTTGTGATCTTTACGGCAATCTCACCAGCAGCGGCAGCACGCTTTATGGCCATAGGACCGAGAACCGTCTTTCGCAGATGGCGGGCGGCGCGTTGGAACACGGGCCGGCGATCCGCATCTTGCCATTCGCGCCGCGTGACGCCATGGATTTTTCAGCACAGCTATTTTATTCCAGCGGCACGGTCTGATCACGACATGTCGGAGCATGGGGCGGGGGCGTGATGAACGAAAAGCGGTCCTGCCCCCTCTACGGCCCGGGTGTGTGGCGTGAATGTGAGGCGAGGCCGGGCGCATGAATTTTGATCCGGCAAATCATCCGCACCGGCGGTTGAACCCCCTGACCGGGCGGCATGTGCTCGTTTCCCCGCATCGCGGCAAGCGGCCATGGCTGGGCGCTGTGGATGGAGCGCCGGCATCTGCCCCGCCGTCGCATGATTCCGGCTGCTATCTGTGCCCCGGCAATGCGCGGGCAACCGGCATGCGCAACCCTGATTATGATGGCGTCTACGTCTTTCCCAATGATTTTCCAGCCCTGCTGCCCGATACGCCCGCGCCCGGCATCGCGGACAATGCGGATCATGCGGACGACCCCATCTTCACATGCAGCGCAGCGCAGGGCGAGACGCGCGTGATCTGCTTTTCGCCCGATCACGCAAAGAGCCTGCCGGAGCTGGAGCCCGCACAGCTGCGCGCCGTGATCGATGCCTGGTGCAGCCAGAGCGCAGAGCTGGGCCAGCGCCACCGGGTTGTCCAGATTTTCGAGAATAAGGGGGCGATGATGGGCTGCTCAAACCCGCATCCCCACGGGCAAATCTGGGCGACCAGCTTTGTGCCCGATGAAATCGCGACAGAGGACACGCGGCAGGCGGCCTATTTTGCAACGCATGGCCGGGCGATGCTGCACGATGTGGCGCTGCGCGAGGCGCACAGCGAGCGGATGGTGGCGATCAACGCACACTGGCTGGCGATCGTCCCCTTCTGGGCCGCATGGCCGTTCGAGCTGCTGCTGCTGCCCCGCTTTCCCGTGCAGCGCATGCCAGAGCTTGATGATGCGGCGCGGGCTGCGCTCTCGGCCATTCTCGCAGAGATCACGACACGCTATGACAATCTGTTTGAAACAAGCTTTCCCTATTCGATGGGCTGGCACGCCGCCCCCTTTGGCGCCGGGGATTGTCCGCACTGGCAGCTGCATGCCCATTTTTTCCCGCCGCTGTTGCGATCGGCCAGTGTGCGCAAGTTCATGGTCGGGTTCGAGATGCTGGCCGAGGCGCAGCGCGATCTGACGCCGGAGCAGGCCGCCGCTGCCCTGCGTCAGACGTCGACCACCCATTATCGGGCGCAGCAGGCGCGATGAGCACGACGCCGGCGGATCGCGCCGTTGCGGCGTTCATCAACGCCTTTGGCGCGGCACCCACGGGGCTTGCGCGCGCGCCGGGGCGCGTCAACCTGATTGGAGAGCACACCGATTATAATGATGGGTTCGTGCTGCCATGCGCGATCGATTTCGAAACGGTGGTGGCCTTCGGGCCTGGCGGGCGCGATGCCCTGATCGATGTCATTGCAGCCGACTATGCCAATGCGGCAGACCAGTTCGATCCGGCGTTGCCCATCCGCCCGGTGATGCCTGCCGGCGACTGGCGCAATTATGTGCGCGGCATGGCGCACATGCTGAGCGACCATGCACCCATCAGGCCCGTGCAGATGGCGATTGCCGGCAATGTGCCGCTGGGTTCCGGCCTGTCGTCATCGGCAGCGCTTGAAATTGCTAGCGGGCTGGCGCTGCTTGCTGGTGCCGGCGACGGTCGCGCGCCATCGCTGGCGCCGCGCGCGCTGGCAAAGGCGGCGCAAGCAGCCGAGCATCATTTTGCGAATTGCCAGTGCGGCATCATGGATCAGCTCATTTCCGTCATGGGTGAGGCTGGCCATGCCATGCTGATCGATTGTCGCAGCCTTGCGGTGCAGCCGGTTGCGATCGCGGCGGATGTTGCGATCATGATCGTCCATTCCGGCGTGCAGCACAGCAACAGCGATGGCGCCTATAATCGCCGGCGTGCACAATGCGAAAGCGTGGCGCGCCATTTCGGCGTTGCAGCCTTGCGCGATGTCACATCCGAGATGCTCGATGCCGCGCAATCCGCCTTGCCGGACGAAGCCTTTCGGTGCGCCCGGCACGTGATCAGCGAAAATGCCCGCACGCTGGCAGCGGCGCAGGCGCTTGCGGATGGCGATCTGAAGCGGATGGGGCAGCTGATGGCGCAATCGCATGAATCGATGCGGCATGATTTCGAGATCACCACGCCGGAAATCGACGCGCTGGTGGCGATTGCGGCTGACGCCATCGGGGCAGAAGGCGGTGCACGCATGACCGGAGGCGGCTTTGGCGGCTGCATCGTTGCGCTGATGCCTGCCGCTCGGGTCGATCAGACGCGTGCCGCCATCACCGAGGCTTATCGCACGCCGGGCGGCGATCCGCCGGCGATCTATGTCACCGGGGCAGCACAAGGCGCACGGACCGTGCCGCTGGGTGCAGGATGAGTGTGCGCGAACGCATACCTATTCAGCACTTTGCACTGGCATTGCATCGCGGCTGACGCCTAAGTTTCCCCGCAACAAAGGAGGGGATGGATCATGGCGGCACCGATCAGCGGGGCAACCCGGAACAGCGCCGGCAGCGGCGCACGAATGACAGATAATCTGCCAGTATTCGCGCTTGCCTGCGCGGTGTTCTTTCTGCTGGGCGGCATCACCAACATGAATGATTCGCTGGTTGCGAAGTTCAGATCGCTGTTCACGCTCAGCTATGCCGATGCCATGCTGGTCCAGTTTGCCTTCTTTCTCAGCTATGGGCTGTTTTCCATTCCGGCAGGCCTGCTGATGAAGCGCATCGGCTATGTTCGCGGTTTCGTGACCGGATTTGCGATCATTGCGGGGGCATGCCTGCTGTTCATTCCGGCGGCGAACGCGGCCGAATATCATTTCTTCCTGATCGCACTGTTCCTGATTGGCGGCGGGATCACGCTGCTGCAGGTGGCGATGAACCCGCTTGCCATATCGCTCGGTGACCCGTCCAGCGCGGCCAGTCGTCTCACATTTGCGCAGTTTTTCAATTCCGTCGGCGTCTCGCTGATGGTGTGGAAGGGTGGCGAGATCATCCTCGGCAAGAAATCGGATGTCGATCCGACCACGCTGTCCGGTGATGCGCTGCAGGCCTATCGTGTCGCCGAGTCCGAAGTCATCTGGCATACCTATGCGGCGCTGGCTGCGATCATGCTGCTGGTCGGCCTGTTTTTCTGGTTCTGCCGCAAGGCGCTGGACAAGGCGCAGATGGATGATGTGGAAACCAAGGGCATGGCGGCTCTGCTGCGTCGCCCGCAGCTGGCCTTTGGCTGCCTGTGCATTTTCCTCTATGTCGGTGCCGAAGTGGCGATTGCCAGCATCATGATCAACTATCTCGGGGAAAGCCGCACCTGGGGCCTGGAAGAGCAGGATGCCAATTTCTGG
>CAZFYJ010000206.1:0-3669 GCA_964523215.1 uncultured Sphingomonadaceae bacterium
CCAGAAGCAGCGCGTGATCTATGTCATGACACATGACAGCATTGGCCTCGGCGAAGATGGCCCCACGCACCAGCCGGTCGAACATCTGATGAGCCTGCGCGCGATGCCGGGCTTGCGCGTGTTCCGCCCGGCCGATGCTGTGGAGACGGCCGAATGCTGGGCGCTGGCGCTGGCCCATGATGCCGGGCCTTCGCTGCTGGCCCTGTCGCGGCAGAATTTGCCGACTCTTCGCGCCGAGGGTGGGATGCTCTCAGCGCGCGGGGCCTATCGCTTGCGTGCAGCGCAAGCGGCGCGCGAGGTCGTGCTGCTCGCCACGGGTTCGGAAGTGTCGCTCGCGTGCGACGTTGCAACCGCGCTGGAGGCAGCAGGAATTGGCGCGGACGTCATTTCCATGCCTTGCTGGGAGATATTTGATCTTCAGGATGACGAATATAAATATGATTTAATTGATAAAAATTCTCTCCTTGTTTCGATTGAAGCGGGCGTCACGCTTGGCTGGCAAAAATATGTCGGGACGGACGGGCTGACGATCGGCCTCGATCATTTTGGCGCGTCGGCGCCTGCTGAGACGTTGTTTCAGCAATTTGGCTTTGAAACATCAAAAATCGTATCACATATAAAGTCCAAGATATTGTAAAAAGGAATTAATATGGCTGTGAAAGTTGCCATCAATGGTTTTGGCCGCATCGGCCGCCTGGTTGCGCGCGCAATCCTTGAGCGCCCGGATTGCGGGCTGGATCTGGTCGCCATCAACGATCTGGCCGATGCAAAATCCAATGCGATGCTGTTCAAGCGGGATAGCGTCCATGGCCGTTTTCCCGGCACCGTCGAGGCCGATGGCAGCGACATCATCGTCAACGGCAAGCGCATCGCCGTGACTGCGGAGCGGGATCCGGCGAACCTGCCGCACGCCGCCAATGGTATCGATATCGCGCTTGAATGCACAGGTTTTTTCACCGACCGTGAATCGGCGCAGAAGCACCTTGCGGCGGGCGCGAAGAGGGTGCTGATTTCCGCACCCGCCAAGGGCGTTGACCTGACCGTTGTTTTCGGCGTGAACCACGACAAGCTGAGCGCCGATCATATCATCGTTTCCAACGCGAGCTGCACGACGAATTGCCTCGCCCCGGTCGCCAAGGTGCTCAACGATGCCATCGGCATTGAGCGCGGGCTGATGACGACCATTCACGCTTATACCAATGACCAGAAAATTCTCGATCAGATCCATGGGGATATGCGTCGTGCGCGGGCAGCTGGCATGTCCATGATCCCGACCACGACCGGGGCGGCGCGCGCCGTGGGGGAGGTGCTGCCCGAGCTCAAGGGCAAGCTTGATGGCTCGGCGGTGCGCGTTCCCACGCCCAATGTCAGCCTCGTCGACCTTACCTTCACGCCAAAGCGCGACACCAGCCGCGACGAAGTCAATGCACTGTTGAAGGCGGCATCGGAAAGCGGCCCGCTCGCCGGTGTCCTCGATTATACCGACGAGCCGCTGGTATCGATCGACCTCAACCATGTTGCGGCCAGCTCCACGGTTGACAGTCTTGAAACCGCGGTGATCGAAGGGAAGCTCGTCCGTGTCGTCAGCTGGTATGACAACGAATGGGGGTTTTCCAACCGCATGGTCGATACAGCGGGCGCGATCGGGGCGCTGATCTGAGGCCATGACGTCATTTCAAACCCTTGATGATATTGGGGATATTTCTGGAAAGCGGGTGCTTGTCCGGGTCGATCTCAATGTCCCGATGGCGGACGGGCGGGTGACTGACACAACCCGCATCGCGGCTGCTGCCCCCACGATATCGGAACTTGCCGATCAGGGCGCAATCGTGCTGCTGCTCTCCCATTTCGGGCGGCCGAAGGGCGCGAAGGACCCCATGCAGTCCCTGTCGCTGGTGCATGGCGCCGTGGAACAGGTGCTGGGCCGCGGGGTGATGTTCATTCCTGATTGCGCAGGCCAGGCGGCGCTGGATGGCGTTGCCGTGCTCAATCCCGGCGATGTTGCCATTCTCGAAAACACGCGGTTTCATTCGGGCGAAGAAGCCAATGACCCTGAATTTGCAGCAGACATGGCGCGCGTGGGCGACATCTACGTGAATGATGCCTTTTCCGCGGCGCACCGTGCGCACGCATCGACACAGGGCGTCGCTCGGCTGTTGCCGGCCTTTGCGGGGCGCGCGATGGAAGCCGAATTGCGGGCGCTTGAAGCCGCACTCGGCAACCCTGCCCACCCGGTTGCGGCCGTGGTCGGCGGTGCCAAGATTTCGACCAAGCTGGATGTGCTGCGCAATCTGGTTGCGAAGGTGGACCACCTCATCATCGGAGGCGGCATGGCCAACACATTTCTTGCGGCGCGCGGCATATCGGTCGGCGCGTCGCTGTGCGAGCATGATCTGGCCGAGACTGCCAATGCGATCATGTCCGCGGCGGAGCGTGCGGGCTGCACGGTGCATCTGCCTTATGATGTCGTGACGGCGCGCGAATTCGCGCCCAACCCGCCGACACGGGTCGCCAATGTTCACGAAATTGCGAGCGATGAGATGATTCTGGACATCGGCCCGGCTGCAGTGGAGGCGCTGGCCGATGTGCTGAAGACCTGCCGCACCCTGATCTGGAATGGCCCCCTCGGCGCATTTGAAACGCCGCCATTCGATGCGGCCACAGTGGCGTTGGCGCGCACGGCAGCAGCGCTGACGCATGAGGGTGCGCTGATCAGCGTTGCCGGCGGTGGCGATACCGTGGCAGCCCTTAATCAGGCCGGCGTGGCTGGCGATTTCAGCTTCGTTTCGACCGCGGGCGGGGCCTTTCTCGAGTGGATGGAAGGCAAGCCGCTGCCGGGCGTGGAGGCGCTGGGCGAGGACCGCGCCGGGACATTCACCTGAATCAAGGAAAAGGGCACCCCCATGGATATTGGCATGATGCGGGAAAAAATCGCGACAGGGCAGGGCTTTATCGCTGCCCTCGACCAGAGCGGCGGCAGCACCCCCAAGGCATTGGCCGGCTATGGCCACAACGAGGCCGACTGGGCCGACGAAGCAGGGATGTTTGCGCTGATCCACGCCATGCGCACGCGCATCATTGCCTCGCCTGCCTTCACCGGCGATCGTGTGATCGGCGCCATCCTGTTCGAGCGGACGATGGACGGGGCCATGCCAGATGGGACCCTCGTGCCCGCTGCGCTCGCCGCCAAGGGCATCGTGCCGTTCCTGAAAATCGACAAGGGCCTGGAAACAGAGGCTGACGGCGTGCAGATGATGAAGCCCATGCCCGAGCTTGATGCGCTGCTGCAGCGGGCCAAGGCGCTTGGCATCTTCGGCACCAAGGCGCGTTCGGTGATCCATGACGCCGATCCGGCAGGCATTGCAGCTGTGGTCGCCCAGCAGATCGAGGCCGGGCAGCAAGTGCTGGCGGCCGGGCTGGTGCCAATACTCGAGCCGGAAGTGAACATCAAAAGCCCACGCCGCGCCGAATGCGATGCGTTGCTGCGCGATGCGCTGCTGAGCCAGCTTTCCGCAATGGCGGGCGATGCGCAGGTGATGCTCAAGCTCAGTCTGCCAGTGGTACCGGGCCAATTCGACGCGTTGGTCGATCATCCGCGGGTGTTGCGGGTGGTTGCGCTTTCCGGCGGCTATCAGCGGCCCGAGGCGTGCCGCGAACTGGCAAAGAACC
>CAZFYJ010000207.1:0-3652 GCA_964523215.1 uncultured Sphingomonadaceae bacterium
GCTGCGCGGTCATGATGGCGCGCGTACGGAAGGCATAGCCGCTGTGCAACGGCAGCGCAGGCCCGCCTCCAGTTGATCGAGATCGCGCAGCAACCCGCCTTCCTGCGTGCGGGCCAGCCTTTCCTGTTCGGCCATTGCATCCGCCTGCAGGCTGCGTGCCGCGGCGATCATCGTCGCATACAGGCTGGCGGTGCGCGCCACGGCCCCGGCATAGGCCGCCCGCGCTGAAGACGCCTGTGCCGCGCCAGGCGGCGGCGGCTTGCCATCCGGGCCGGGCATGGCGGGCGCATCATTGATGACGATGCTGCGCGGTGCCGCAAACATCGGCGCGCTGACATCGGGCGGGGCGGGCACCGAAGGAAACACGGCCGGCAGCCGCTGCGGTTCCTTCACCGGCTTTGCGAGGCGCAGAAAAATCGGCATTTGCCGGGCCTTGCGGGCACGCTGCTGCGCTTCCTCCTCCGGCGAGCCATGCCGCCGTATTCGTGTGCCGGATGGTGCGCCCGCGCCTTCGCGCAGCACAGCTCCTTCGGCCATCAACCCAGCTGGCCCGGCACCATCGGCCGCACCAGCGGCTTCGGCCCGACCGGCGGGTGCCGCGCCCGCTCCCTCCCCTGTTGCCTCCGCATCTCCGGCATCGCTGGCCGCGTCACCACCGGCAGCTGCTGAGCCGGCTGGCGGTGGCGCGCTGTCAACCGTCTCTCCGGGCGGTGCCGATGCCGGCTCGCCAAGCGCGGGCGAGGCATCGCCAGCACCGACGGACGGGCGTTCGTCCAGCGCATCCTCATCCTCCCCGGGCACCAAAGCGGGCGCCGACGGGCGGTGGCGCGCACGATTGTCCCCTGGCGTGCGCCGCACCATGCGTGTCGCCAGAACCGCCGCGCGATCCGGCACATCCCGCTCCGCCCCGGGCAATCGCGCCGGGGGTGGCGTGCGCGTGGCAAGATAGGCAGGGCGCGCCGGGCCATGATGCGTTTCGAACAGGAGGCTGGAGAGCGGCCCGGCACGGCCAGCACCATCATCCAATCTGCGCGTCAGCGCCGGATCGGCCGCACTGTAGAGCCGCTCATCATCGGCATAGCTGGCAAAGGCAGACCGGCGCGTCACGCCGCAGTGGCACTGGATGGCGCGGCAAATGCGGGGCACTGCCGCCCCAGCTTTGCATATTCGTGCACCGCCTCTGCCATGATGTCTGCCGCGGTGATCGCACGCCCGCCCCCGCGCGCACGGACTGCCGCCCCGATCACGATGTTGCGCACATGGCCGCCGGCCAGATCGATGGCCATGGCAATTTGTGCGAGTTCATCGCTTCCCAGCCCGTGGCCATCCCCCAGATGCACGCGCCACAGATCGAGCCGTGCCGCCGCATCGGGCATGGGAAAGGGCATGATGCTATCAAGGCGTCGCACAAAGGCGGGATCAAAGCGATCGCGATTGTTGCTGGCGAGGATGACGATGCCTTCATGATCCTCGATGCGTTGCAACAGATAATTGGTTTGCGCATTGGCATGACGGTCATTGGCATCGCTGACATCGGTGCGCGCACCGAACAGCGCATCGGCCTCATCGAAAAACAGCATCACGTCGGCATGCTGGGCCGCATCGAGAATGGTAGCGAGGTTTTTTTCCGTCTCGCCGATCCATTTGCTGGTGAGCGCTGCCTGATCGACGCGGTAGAGCGGAAGGCCGGTCTGCGCCGCCAGCCAGTGCGCCGCCAGCGTCTTGCCCGTGCCCGATTCACCGGTGAACAAGGCGCGGACCCCGGGGGTGTAACGCGCCGCCAGCGCCGGGCCAAGCGTATCGGCCAGCCCGTTGCGCCAGCGAATGCGATCGACCAGCTGATCCAGCCCCTCGAGCGCCGCGGGCGGCAGCACCAGATCGGCCCGGCTGACCTGCGCGCATAATCGCTTGGCGAGGCCATCAAGCGGGGTCTGCATGGCCTGCACCGCAGCAATGATCCGCGGTGCCCGGGGGCCTGGCGCGGCGTCATCCTGTGCCGGGGCATCTTCGCACGCACGCCGGGCAAGCGCCGCAATCCGCCCCGCGCCATGGCGATAGCATTGCGCCAGCAGCGCCGCTTCATCAGCACCCAGGCCGTGCACCTGCCACAAGGCGGTGCGCCCGGCGACATCGGGGATGGCAAGCTGCATCTCTTGCTGCGCACCATCGGTGGCAACCATGGTCTCTGCCCCGCAGACGATCAGCAGCGGCCCGGCGAGCCATGGCGGGCGCGCCACAGGCTGGGCAACACCGGGGGGTGCGCTCACACTGACCACTGGCAGCACATGGCTTGCAAGCAGCCAGGCCGCATGGTCCGCCAGCGCCTCTGCGGCGATGCGCACAGGCGTCCGATCCATGGCGGCGGCAAGATGAAGCGCGGCGGCCTCCGCCTCGCCCGCATCGGCCGAACGCACGATCAGCGTGGCGGCATCGCGCGCGCTGGCCCAGGCCGCCATCCGGCCCAGCTGATCAAGATGTTCGCGGGGAAGCGGCACGGCATCGGGCGCAATCATCGCGAGCCCGGGGGGCAGCGACCACAGCCCGGCCAGCGCTGCTGCCATATGCGGCGCAAGCACCAGGCTGCGCTCGGGCAAGGCGGCGGCCTCGTCACCCAGCATGAGCAGCCCTGCCTGCACAGCCTGGCCCGTGGCAAGCGCCAGCACGGAGCCACCAAGCGGCCGCAGCAGCGTGGCCGCAAGCCCCAGCAGCGGGCGCGATCCGCCGATTGGCAGCTGGGCATCGGCAACAAGCCTTGCGACGTGCGGATCATCGGCAGCCGCCAGGCACAAGGCGGCAGCCATCAACTCATGATCCGCCAGCGCCAGGGCCTGCGCCACCCGCACCAGCCCCGCTTCGGAAGGCAGCGGATCGGCCTTCATCTGCGCAATGCGCTCTGCCGAAATGGCGCGGTCGGGGATCGACGCGTCCCCCGCATGCGCCGCCGCCAGCCGGGCAGACACCGCCTCTGCCATCACGGCGCACAGCCCGCCAAAGCTCAGCCGATGGGGCGCGGAAAAGCTCATCCCCCATGCCCGGCAAAGCGCAGGCGCACAGACCAGCCTAGCCAATCCACCCAGCCGGGATCGCTATCGATGGCGTGGCGGCGCAGGCGGATATCGGCGTCTTCAAGCGCAAAACGCACCACCACGGCCTGATCGCCACTGCTGATCCAGCCGCGGCGATGCACCAGCCAGTGCAGCCCTCTGCCGCAATGTCGCTTGAGCCAGCGATCCAGCCCGGCACGCCACAGCGCGCAATCGCTTGGACGAAGCGGCAGCTCGCCATCGGCCATCGCCGATTGCCACAGGCAGCAGGCAGGATCGGCCGGGTCAACCCGGTGATGCGCAGCCGCATGGAGGAGAAACTGGGCACCCGGATTGCCGAAATGAAGCGCAGGCCGCATCATCAGCCATGCGCGCCAGCCAAGCAGCTGCATCAGCCGCACGATGAGAAACAGCCCGGCAGCCGTGCTGGGCGCTTCGCCCGGCACCACCGGCAGATCACGTCCTGGGGCCTGCGCCGTGGCTGACAGTGCGGGCCGCGCCATGCCATTAGGCCCGCTGCCCCGTGCAACGGCGATTGGCGTTGTGCCGTCATTGCCTTCGATCGCGTGCGCCGCATGGTGCCGCGAGGCCAGGGCGGGCGGCGCGGC
>CAZFYJ010000208.1:0-3652 GCA_964523215.1 uncultured Sphingomonadaceae bacterium
AATATGATGCGGTGGCCCGGCTGCGCGATGGGCAGCTGGGCGATGAGCGGGTGCATGACATCCGCAACTATATCCGCCGCGGGCGCCTTTGGGATGCCTTTGAAAGCCCTGAGCTGCCGGTGCTTCTGATCGACGAGATCGACAAGGCCGATATCGAATTTCCAAACGATCTGCTGCACGAAATTGATCGCATGCAATTCCATGTCTACGAAACGAACGAGACAGTTGTCGCCCGCGAACGTCCCATCGTGGTGATCACGTCCAACAATGAAAAGGAGCTGCCGGACGCATTTCTGCGCCGCTGCTTCTTCCACTATATCCGCTTTCCGGATCGCGAGACCATGCTCGCGATCATCGATGTGCACTTCCCCAAGATCCAGAAAACGCTGGTGTCCCGCGCGCTCGACATATTTTACGACGTGCGCGACATGCCCGGGCTCAAGAAAAAGCCATCCACAAGCGAGCTGCTGGACTGGCTGAAGCTGCTGCTGGCGGAAGACATGCCGCTGGAAGTGCTGCAAAATCGGGATCCGACCAAGGCCATCCCCCCGCTGCATGGTGCGCTGCTGAAAAATGAGCAGGATGTCATGCTGTTCGAACGGCTCGCATTCATGGCGCGGCGACAGGGCAGCTGATCGCTTGGCCGGGCTCGCTCATGATGCCATTGCCCTGGTCGAAACCAGCGTCGGCAGCGAACAGGCCGCGCGCGCCATGGCGCGACAGCTGATCGATACGCATATGGCGGCTTGCGTCCATCTTTCGCGGATGCAGAGCATCTATCGCTGGGATGGCGCGGTGCAGGATGAGCCCGAATGGCTGCTCTCTTGCAAGACGTCACACGGGCGGGCGGAGGCGCTGGCCGCTGCCATTGCGGGCATGCACCCCTATGATCTGCCCGAAATCCGGATCATAGCGGTGGCGGCAGTGACGCAGGACTATGCCAGCTGGGTAGCGCAGGAAAGCTCTGGCTGAGCGAGCGCGCCATCAGATGCGGTAAGCAATCTCGAAATCACCCCAGCGCCTGCCGCCGACATAAAGCGGGACATAGACATGGCGGTTCACCAAGAAGCTGCGCCCATCGCCTTCGTGCCGATAGACCGACATATGGTAATCGGCCGTGCTCTGCTTTGCGACGATATCCGTTTCGTTCATGATGATGCGGCCATTACGGCACGCCAAGGTGTCATGCGCCAGATCACCGGTCGGCGACTGTGACATCTCGCTGATATGGGTCGGCAAATAGCCGTTCACATCCGAACAGACACATGCAACGATGCGTGTGTCTGCTGCCATCACGCGATCGAGCTCCGGCTGCCAATGCGCGGCTGCCCATGCGCTGAAGCCATTGCTGAAGCGCTCAGGATTGCTGCCGGCTATGGGCACATAAGCGGTATCGAAAACGGCGCTTTCGCTGATCTGCCCTTTCGCAATGGCCTGTTCGACCAGGGTTGCAAAATGGCTGGCCTCGGCCTGCGCCTTCAACACAAAGTCGGTATCCTGCGGCAGTTCGCCCGCGCGGACCAAGCCGTTGAACAAGGTGCTGGCGGTGTGCTCGATCGCCACCACGCGGCCATTGGCATCGGCAAGATCATTTGAACAGTGGCGCAGATTATTGGCGAAATCTCGCAGTGCCTCGCGCACCATCTTGCCGCTGGCGAGCACGAGGCCGGTGCTGCCGGCGATATGATCGCTGCTGATGTGCAACTCGCTGACGAGGTGGTTTGCCCAATCAAGTTCGCTGCGAATTGCATCGAAGCTCTGCTCGGCATCCGCGCTGCGGGCCACGCTTTCACCGATTTCGGAAATGATTCCCATTGCCTCGGCGGAAAGTGAGCCCAGCGAACGGGAAATGTCGTCAGATGCAGCGCGGCTATCCTGCGCCAGCTTTTTCACTTCATCTGCGAGCACGGAAAAGGTGCGGCCGGCAGGCCCTGCGCGCTCCGCCTCGATCGACGCATTGAGCGCAAGCATGTTCGTGGTGCGGGCGATGGTGCTGATCGTCTGGCTGACCGTGCGCACCTGCTCCAGCACGACGGCAAAATCCGTTACGTGCGAACCAAGCCGCTGCACCGTTTTGACGATGCTGCGATATTCCTCGAGCGAGCCCGCCACCTTGGCAAAGCCCTCATCAAGCCGGATGCGCGTCTTTTCCGCCAGCGCCTTGGTGGTTTCAGCGGTCTGCAGCGCCTGCTGCTGGTCCTTTTCGAGCGTCGTCGCCACATCTTCCAGATGGCGCAACAGATTGAGATTGGATTGGAGGCTGCGATCCACCGTCGCGATGCGCCCGGCAACATCCGAACATTCGAGCGTCAGCGACACGCAATCTTCGGCAATCCCGTCGCCGAGCTGTGGTCCGCTGCTGATCCTGCTGTGCTTCACCTGGCCGTGCCCACCCTTGTCTAATGCATGCAAGCTTAAGGAAATTGTGGTTAACAGGCCGTTGATGCAGTTGCGATATGCTTGCGCCAAGGCCGGTTTGGCGTAAACAACGTGCCATGTTTCTGAACTTTCTTGATGAACTGCGCAGCGCCGGAATCCCGGCTGGCATCAAGGAGCACCTGGTGCTGCTTGAAGCGCTGGATGCCGAGGTGATCCCCCGGACGCCCGAACATTTTTATTTTCTGGCCCGCGCAACCTATGTGAAGGACGAGGCCCTGCTCGATCGCTTCGATCAGGTGTTCGACAAGGTGTTTCGGGGCATTTTGACCAGCTATGGCGAGCAGGCAGCCGATATCCCTGCAGACTGGCTGAGAGCCATTGCCGAAAAATTCCTGTCGCCCGAGGAAATGGAGGCCATCAAATCTCTCGGATCGTGGGACGAGATCATGGAGACGCTGAAGAAGCGCCTCGAGGAGCAGAAAGAGCGGCACCAAGGCGGCAGCAAATGGATCGGAACTGGCGGCACATCGCCCTATGGCAACGGCGGCTATAACCCGGAAGGGGTGCGCATTGGTGGCGAATCAACGCACAAGCGCGCCATCAAGATTGCCCTGCGGCGGCTGCGTCGTTTTGCCCGCGAGGGCGCGGCAGATGAACTGGATCTGGATGCCACCATCGATGGCACCGCGCGCCGCGGCTGGCTCGATATCCAGATGCGGCCCGAACGGCGCAACGCGATCAAGCTCCTGCTTTTTCTGGACATTGGCGGTTCGATGGATCCGCACATCACCCTGTGCGAGGAGCTGTTCAGCGCCGCCACATCCGAATTCAAGAATCTGGAATTCTTCTATTTCCACAACTGCATCTATGAAGGGGTGTGGAAAGACAATCGTCGCCGATTTACCGAGCGCACGCCGACATGGGACGTGCTCCACAAATTCCCGCACGATTACAAGCTGGTGTTTGTGGGCGATGCCTCCATGTCCCCTTATGAAATCACGCATCCCGGGGGATCAGTGGAGCATTTCAACGAAGAGGCCGGCGCGGTGTGGATGCAGCGCATGGTGCAAACCTATCCGGCTGCCGTCTGGCTCAATCCGGTCCCGCAACAGCATTGGAACTATGCACAGTCTGTCCGCCTGATGCAGCAGATCATGCAGGATCGCATGTATCCGCTGACACTTGGAGGGCTCGACGATGCCATGCGGGAGCTCAGCCGGAAGCGGTGATCGTGATCAGGCGGGCACGCAGCGGTCAGCGCCCATAGCTATCC
>CAZFYJ010000209.1:0-3640 GCA_964523215.1 uncultured Sphingomonadaceae bacterium
CCACGATATCCGGGCTGGAAATATGCACAAGATTGGGGCGAAATGCCGCGAGATCGCGACGAACGCGCAGGGACAGCGCAACCGGGATACGATATTCAGGCCGACTGGGAATGGCCATGGACGGCACACTCACCAGTTCTCCCGTGGCCGGAAAAGCAGGCTCGGCCACAGTGGGCGAATAGACACGCACGGCCACGCCCTGGCGCAGCAAATAGCCGACAAGCCGGTTCAGCGCCTGATTGGCACCATCGCGGACATAATTGTAATTCCCGCTGAAAAGGGCGATGCGCAAATCTGTGGCTTGCATTTCCTCAGCCATAGCCACAGTTTGCCGCAATGCCAACAAATCGCTTTGCGCTCGCCGCCCTGTGCCATGGCAAACCGCGGCCGATCCGGGCTGATGGCACGCTCAGCGCCATTGCCAAAGTGGCCGCCAACGGGCCTGTGCGCATTGGCCTTCTTGGCATAGAGAGCGATCAACAGGCCGATCTTTCCGTCCATGGCGGGCCAGACAAGGCGCTCCACCTCTATCCGCAGGATCATTATGACTGGTGGCGACGCACGCTGGGCAATCATCCGCTGCTGGCGGCACCGGCGGCCTTTGGCGAAAATCTGTGCAGCATCGGATTGCGGGAAGAAGACGCATGGCTCGGCGATCGTTTCCGCCTCGGCAGCGCGCTGATCGAAATCAGCATGGGGCGCCAGCCCTGCTGGAAGCTGGACGCGCATTTCGGAATGAAAGGGGTGATGGCGCAGGTGGTCAGCAGCGGGCGTGCCGGGCTGTATCTGCGCGTGCTGGAAGAAGGCACGGCCTGCGCGAGCGACGGCCTGGTGCGCGAGGAGCGTGGCGATGCCGATTGGCCCATAGCGCGCTTGTTTGCCGTGCTGATCAGCAAAAGCGAGAGGCTGGCGCGTGCGGAGTATCGCGCCTTGTCCCGCCATCCAAAGCTGGGCGAAAGCTGGCGCAGGCGAGCCAGCGTGTTCGCGGGTGGATAAGCGTCGAACGCGCCCCTATTCCGGCAGCCCGGGGCGGGGTGGATGCAAGCGCAGCCGCGTCACCCGCCGGGTGTCACCAGCCAGCACCTCGATCCGCCAGCCGCTTTGATGCGCAAGGATTTCGCCGCGTTGCGGCACATATCCTGCCAGCACGGCCGCAGCGCCGCCAATCGTATCCACATCCTCATCCAGCTCTGCCAGCAGCGGGCTGATCTTTTCGGCAATGTCGTCCAGCTCCGTGCGGGCATCGACATCCCATGCACCATTCCCCAGCGCAACCATCCCTTCCTCGGGCGCATCGTCATGCTCGTCCTCGATTTCGCCGACGATTTCCTCAATCAGATCCTCGATCGTCACGATCCCGTCCGTTCCCGAATATTCGTCGAGCACAATCGCCAGATGGGTGCGGTGGCTTCGCATTTCAGCCAGAAGATCGAGCACACCCATGGACTGGGGCACATAGCGCGGCTGCCGGATCAACGTGCGCAGCGTCTTGGGAGGGCGCTTGCCAGTCGCCAGGATGTGAAACACGTCCTTCACATGGATCATCCCGACAATTTCGTCGAGCGAGCCGCGATAGACGGGCAAGCGGCTGTGGCCGGCCTCTGCAAACGCCTGCACCACCTCTGCAAAGGGGGTTTTTTCCTCGATCGCAACGATGTCGGCACGGGGCACAGCGACGTCATCAGCTGTCAGCTCGCCAAAATGAAGCAGATTGCGCAGCATTTCGCGTTCGATTGCAGACAGATCGGCATCGCGGCGCGGGCCGCTCGCCGCAGGCGGCGCATCCTCATCATGCTCATCAATCGCTTCTTCGAGCTGGGATCGCAGCGACTGATCGCCACCCCCGCCAGGCAGCAGGCCGCGCACGCGCTTCAGAAAGGCGAGCGGCCAGCTTCTGCTTCCTATGTCTTCAGGGTCGGCCGTCCGGCCGCTACTGCCATCACCCATGATCACGCCACCTGCCCAAGGGCGGGATCGGTATCATAGGGATTGGGATGCCCGAGTGCGGCGAGCGCCGCAATTTCGATGGCTTCCATGCATTCTGCTGCGTCATCCTCTTCATGGTCATAACCCAATAGATGCAAAGTGCCGTGGATCGCAAGATGCTGCACGTGGACGGGCAGCGAAATGCCGCGCGCATCGGCCTCTGTCGCACAGACGCCAAAGGCGCAGATGATGTCGCCAAGCGGCAGGGGCGGCTCGTCCGTGCCGGGGCGTGCGCTGGCGCGGCCGCCTGCTGCAATGGCTTCGGGCGTCGACATGGGAAAAGAGAGCACGTTGGTCGGCTTGTCCTTGCCGCGCCACGCCATGTTCAACGCGTGGACTGTTGCGTCGTCAGCCAGCCGGATCGACATGTCGGCTGCCACTTTCGGATCGTTCAGATGGTCATGATCGCTTGCGCGCAACGCCGCCGCAACCGCCGCTTCGACCAGGCCGGCCCAATCTGCCGATCCGGGCCAGCATGGATCGACCATCACATCAAGCTGAAGCATGGGCGCTGCTTTATCCTGTGTTTCGCGGCAGCGCAAATGCAGCCGGCGCGCCAGCACTTGTCGGCAGGCGTGCCGCGACTGTTACATTTGTGCAACAAGGTGCCACGCAATCGCGCCGACAAGCCCGCAGCGCTTGACCTTTGGCGTGATGTGGCCCCAAGCGCCCGGCAGCTTTGCCGCCACTTCTCCACCGCTTTATCGAAGAGGTTTTGCCCATGCGTCGCCCCATCCGCTCACTTCTGCTTGCGTCCCTGCTCTGCTCCGCTTCTGCCCCAGCCTTTGCGCAGGACACTGCCGCTGGCGCCGAGGAAGAGGGCCTTGGCGAAATCGTGGTCACCGCCCAGCGCCGCGCCGAGAATCTGACAGATGTTCCGGTGTCGGTCGATGTGGTCTCTGGCGACAAGCTGGCTGCGATCAATTCCGGTGGTGCCGATGTGCGCGCGCTTGCCAGCCGGGTGCCGAGCCTGAACATCGAAAGCTCGTTCGGGCGGACGTTCCCGCGCTTCTACATCCGTGGCCTTGGCAACACCGATTTCGATCTCAATGCCTCCCAGCCTGTCAGCCTGGTTTATGATGATGTCGTGCTCGAAAACCCGATCCTGAAAGGCTTTCCCGTGTTCGACGTGAAGCGGATCGAGGTGCTGCGCGGTCCGCAAGGCACGCTGTTCGGGCGCAACACGCCGGCGGGCATCGTGAAATTCGAAAGCGCACGGCCCACTGACACGGGCGGCTATGCCAAGGTCAGCTATGGCCGCTTCAATTCGCTCAGCCTTGAAGGTGCAGCGGGTGGCCAGCTGTCGGACAAGATTTCGGCGCGCCTCTCCGCCCTGTATCAGCGGCGCAGCGACTGGGTGGACAACATCACCACGCCTGCCAGCAACGATCTGGAAGGCTATCGGGATCTGGCGCTGCGGCTTCAGCTGCAATTCGCGCCGACCGAAGACATCAGCCTGCGCGTGACAGGGCAATATCGCGATTTCGATGGCACCGCCCGGGTCTTTCGCGCCAACATGTTCCGCCCCGGCACCAATGATCTGCGCGGCCTGGCAAGCGCGACGGCGCCATTCCGCCGCGGCGAGGTGCAGACCGACGGGCTCAACTTCCAGCGGCTCAAGACCTATAATCTGGCGAGCACATTTGAATGGGAT
>CAZFYJ010000210.1:0-791 GCA_964523215.1 uncultured Sphingomonadaceae bacterium
AGATAAGCTCACCGTCGCCCGCGCCCGCAAGATCCAGCGCTTCCTGTCGCAGCCCTTCCACGTCGCCGAAGTCTTCACGGGCATCCCCGGCAAGTTCGTGCAGGTGGAAGACACGGTGAAATCATTCAAGGCCGTGGTCGATGGGGAGTATGACCATCTGCCCGAAGCCGCATTCTACATGGTCGGCGGCATTGACGAGGCCGTCGAGAAGGGCAAGAAACTGGCGGCAGAAGCGGCTTGATGTCACTCCCCTCTTCCATGATGGGAGAGGGGATTTGGGAAAAAAACATGACCCTCCATTTCGAACTTGTAACGCCTGAAAAGCTCTATCGCAGCGGCGAGGCCCACATGGTCGTCGTGCCCGGCAGCGAGGGCGATTTTGGCGTGATGGAAGGCCACGCGCCGTTCATGTCCACCCTGCGCGGGGATGCCACGCTGCAAATTTACGCGAGCGCAGGTGCCGCGCCGGAAATATTGTCGATCAGCGGCGGCTTTGCCGAGGTTAACGACAAGGGGCTGACCATCCTGGCCGAAAGCGTCGCCTAGCGCGGTTTCCGATCTGACGGGGTCGGATAGGCCGCTTTATGGTGCTGGCTGGCCGCGATTTCGACTGAGATGGAGACATCCCGTCGCCTGGACATCGCGCAGCGTCGGCGCGCCACGTCCGCCCCTTGTCTGATGGGGCCGCGATCCCGCTGAAGCGGAAACGGACATCAGAGCCGGCGTGCTGCGCTCGCGCCCGGCAACGCCCCCTCGATCGCCTCGCCCGCATTGCCGCGCTTGCCGCCGCG
>CAZFYJ010000210.1:891-3632 GCA_964523215.1 uncultured Sphingomonadaceae bacterium
ACGGGGCACAAAGCCATTGTCCGTCAGCGTGATCGCCGAAAGATCGATGTTCATCTCGCGGCGCGCATTGGCGAGGACGGCCTTCTGAACCTCTCTGCGTGCGGCAGGGTCAGCTTTCGACTGCGTTGCCGACGCATCCAACAGCATCGCTTGCACCATCAAAGCCTCTGCCATGTTCTGCTTCACGTCATCCGTGGCCTTTGCCATTCCCGCGATACCAAACAGGCTTTGCGACACTTGCGCACGCACGCCTTCAAACTGGGCACGCGTGAGATCACTATCTGGATCATGAATCAGCTTCCATGCTGCAGCCATCCAGAGCGCGTAAGCATCCGCCACATTATTCGCGCGAAAGCCATAGCCGCTCTGAAGCGATGGTGTGACCGCCTTGATTGGGTCGCTCTGAGCAAAGAATGTCTGCAGTTCGTCGGCGCAACCCCCGCAGGCTTCACGCATTTTCTGAACAAAGCTGCGATAATTGGCCTGCCGGCGCTGGAGTGAGATTTTGTAGGTGAGGGTTGCAGGCGACACGCTCTGCTGGCGGATTTGCGGCGGCGTGCGCAGCGAGGGGGAATCGCTCTGCCCGCCCTCGATCATCGCTTCCATGTTCGCGCCCAGCATCTGGTTCATCGCCATGTCGCCCGCAAAACCCTGAAAGGCATAATCCTGGGCGACGGCTGGGCTTGTGATCAAAAAAGTGCAGATCAGCACGAGGTTGGAGATGACGCGCATAAACCCTCCGATCATTGCGCCGCCAAAAAAATGGCGAGGAACGTTGCCCTTCCCCGCCATATAGCATGAATTATTTCATGATCACAGCGCCTTAACCCTGTCGCTGGCTGATGCCTTTGCCGATCATGAACAGACCGCCTGCGCCCGCCGAGACAGCGGCAACGAGCAGAGCGACGTCGCGCCCGCTGTAACCATCAGCAGGAGCAGGAGCGCTGGCCTCAGCCACGCGCTCATTCGCCGCTGCCGGATCCGCCCCCTCGATCGCCTCGCCCGCATCGCCGCGCTTGCCGCCGCGACGGGGCACAAAGCCATTGTCCGTCAGCGTGATCGCCGAAAGATCGATGTTCATCCCGGCCTTCGCATTGCGCAACACCGCAGCCTGCAGCTGCTTGCGCATTGCCGGATCGCCGCTCGACTGGTTGACAGCACCATCCAGCAACAGCGCATGGATGATCAGCGATTCCGCCATATTCTGCTTCACCTCGTCGCTCGCCTCGGCCATGCCAGAGGTGGTCGCCAGCGCATTGGCCACCTGAGCGCGGATCGCCTGAAATTGAGACCGTGTCAGATCAGTATCAGGATCGTAGACCGTCTTCCAGGCACCGGCCATCCACAGTGCATAGGCATCGGCCACATTGTTCGCCCGAAAGCCGAAATTGGCCGATAGCGGCCCTTCCACCTGGCGGATGGGATCACCGCCCTTGCCCAGCACCGCAGCAACCTCATCACCCGCCGCCTTGCCCATCTCATATGTCTTTTCAACAAAACTGCGATAATTGGCCTGACGACGCGGAAGCGAGATTTTGTAAGTGAGTGCCTGTTGGGACGATGGCGTGACTTTCTTCTGAGGCGCCACCAGGCGCAGACCCTGCATGAAATTTGCGCCCATCGCACGGTTGGTTTCCGCCTGCTCGACCGCATTGGTGCCCATGGTGACGGTGACCATGCCGGGATCGAGTGCCGGGCCGATCATTGCAGCGGCGGGGGCGGCCAGTGATATCGAACATGCCGCACAGAGCATGGTGAGGAGAAACCGCATAAACCCTCCAATCATTGCGCCGCCAAAAAAATGGCGAGGAAAGTTGCCCTTCCTCGCCATATAGCATGATTTCTGAACCGTGTCTTACTGCTTGCGTGCAGTGTTCGACATTGCTTCGCCGGCCGTCTTGATAACGGTGGTCAGCGCGTTCATCATGATGCCAAATTCTTGCGATGCAGCCGAGAACTTGGCGGTGAGGCTTGGCGTCTTGTCGGTGATCTTGTTTGCCATATTCTGCATTTCCTTGGCCTTTGCATCGACCTGCTTGCCCATGGCAATCGCGATGGCCATGATCCAGCTCTTGGCACCGCCACCTTTACCGGCTTCCCGACCTTCTTTTGTCAGTTCATTGGCAGCATTGCCAAGCAACGTATTCAGGTCTTCATTGGCTTGATTGATGTCACGCTGATCTGCCCCAATAGCCCTGCCGAATTCCTCCACGGCTTCCTTCATGTTTCGTGCGGCACCCTTTGTATCACCGCATTGCGCACAAAATGCTGCCTGTGCCATATCGATCGTCGATTGCGGCAGGCCCAGTTTTTCGCCAATCTGCTGAATAAGCTGTTCGCCAAACTGCATCATCAGCTGACGGGCTGCCATCATCGCCCAGCCCGCAGGATTGGTCATCATCGCCGCCTGCATGGCAATCTGAAACGGGTTCAATCCTCTAATGCCAAACATCTCTCATCTCCTCATCACAGAGTTCCAAAATCAGCTGAGACACGGGTCTGGAAAATCCTTGGCCTGTCTCTCGCATCCTGTGTGGCATTGCCAGGTGAGTCGCGCCATCCACGTTTCGTTTAGGCAGCCTAAGCGATTCGTTTAGGCTGGGGCCGATTTTTGGGGCATATTTTGCCCGTCATGCCCGGCAGGCCCCTGCTCCCGCTGACGATCGGGGAGCTGACCATGCCGCACCGGGATCGACAAGCCGGCCAGCCGGACGCGGGCGCAAGGCGCACCAACGTCCGAT
>CAZFYJ010000211.1:0-3629 GCA_964523215.1 uncultured Sphingomonadaceae bacterium
GCTGGATGAAGCGGCGCGCGGGCGTCAAGGATTCGGGCGCGCTGATCCCCGGGCATGGCGGGCTGTTTGACCGGATGGATGGGCTCCTGGCAGTGCTGTTCATGCTGGGATCAGTCGTTTTTGCTAAAGGCTGGATTTCGATCATCCCATGACCCGCACGCTTTCCATTTTCGGCGCGACCGGCTCGGTTGGCACTTCGACGCTCGATTTGATCCGGCGCAATCGCGACAACTGGCGCATCATGGCCTTGACCGCGCACAGCGATGTTGCCGGTCTGGCGGCGCTGGCGCGCGAGTTTCATGCCGAGATCGCGATTGTCGGCGATACCGGACATGCCGCAGCGCTTGCCGATGCGCTCGCCGGCACTGGCATCGCGGCTGCGGCCGGACCGCAGGCGCTGGTCGATGCAGCGCTGATGGGCGCGGATGTGACCATGGCCGCGATCGTCGGCTGTGCCGGCTTGCCGCCGACAATGGCCGCGCTCAGCTGTGGCAAGACTGTGGCACTGGCCAACAAGGAATCGCTGGTGTCCGCCGGCAGCCTGATGATTGCGGCCGCGCGGGCATCGGGCGCGACGATCCTGCCGGTCGATAGCGAGCATAACGCGATTTTTCAGTGCCTTGCCGGAAATCGCATCGCCGATGTGGCGCGCATCACGCTGACCGCAAGCGGCGGGCCGTTTCGCACCCGCTCGGTCGAGGAAATGCGCGGCATGACGCCGGCGCAGGCCGTTGCGCATCCGAACTGGTCAATGGGTGCCAAGATCAGCGTCGACAGTGCCACGATGATGAACAAGGGGCTGGAACTGATAGAGGCGCACCACCTCTTTCCCGTTGGCCTCGATCGCATCCAGATTCTGGTGCATCCCCAATCGGTGATCCATTCGCTGGTGTCGTTTCGCGATGGCACGACGCTTGCGCAGATGGGGCCGCCCGATATGCGCGTGCCCATCGCATCGGCGCTGGCCTGGCCGACGCGCATGGAAACGCCCTGTGCCGCGCTCGATCTTGCGCAGATCGGCACGCTCACATTCGAAGCGCCGGATGAGCACCGCTTTCCCGCGATCCGCCTGGCGCGGGCCGCGATCGTCGAAGGCGGCGGGCGCCCTGCGCAAATGAACGCGGCCAATGAAATTGCGGTGGCTGCCTTTCTGGCGGGGCAAATCGGATTTTGCGATATTGCAGACGTGGTGGAAAGCGTTATGGACGCGCACACACCGCCGGTGCCTGAGGGGCTCCAGCTGGTTTTCAGCATCGATGCAGCCGCACGTGACGCCGCTGCACACAGGATCAGGGCCATGGCAGCATGATGGACGCGCCCAGTATCTGGATCACCCTGCTGGCGTTTCTGGCCGCGCTGGGGCCGCTCGTTTTCGTGCATGAGCTTGGCCATTACCTGGTCGGCCGCTGGTGCGGGGTGAAGGCGGATGTGTTTTCGATCGGCTTCGGCCACGAAATCTTCGGCTGGACGGACAAGCGCGGGACTCGGTGGAAAGTGGGCTGGTTGCCGCTTGGAGGCTATGTCCAGTTCGCGGGTGACATGAACCCGGTCAGCCAGGCCGATCCAGCATGGATGGCGCTGCCGGATGCAGAAAAAAAGCAGACATTTCAAGCCAAGGCGCTGTGGCAGCGCGCGCTCATCGTGTTTGCCGGCCCCGCCATCAATTTCCTCTTTGCGATCCTGTTGCTGATCGGGCTGATGATGACCGTGGGGCAGCGCGTCTCGCCGCCGGTCGTCGATCGGGTGATCGCCGGTTCGGCCGCCGATGCGGCGGGCATCATGCGTGGCGACAGGGTGATCGCGGTCGATGGCCGCACGATGCGCACATTCGACGACATCCCGATGACGGTCGCACATCGCCCCAATGAGCCGGTGCAGCTGCGCATCATGCGCGGTGGCGAGGAAATCCGCCTGCGCGTGGTGCCGCGCGCGGTCGAGGAAACGGATCGTTTTGGCAATCGTTATGTGCGCGGCCTGATCGGCATCGGCCCGGGCGAGCCTGAAACCCGCAGCGTCAGTCTGGCGGAGGCACCTTTGCTTGCCGTGCGGCAGACCGGCCAGATCATCCGCCAGACAGTGGAGGTGCTCGGCCAGGTGATCAGCGGCCGGCGCTCGATCGCGGATATGGGCGGTCCGGTGCGGATTGCGAAAATGTCTGGCGAGCAGGTGACGATCGGCATCGTCGCTTTTCTTTCCTTCATGGCGCTGCTTTCCATCAATCTGGGGTTCATCAATCTTCTGCCACTGCCCATGCTCGACGGAGGCCATTTGATGTTTTACGCAGTCGAGGCGATAAGGCGCAAACCGGCCAATGCTGCGGTGCAGGAATGGGCATTTCGCGCGGGCTTTGCCGTGGTCGCCGGGCTCATGCTTGTTGTCACCTTCAACGATCTGGCATCGGTCGGGCTGTGGCAGCGGCTGGGCGGATTGATTTCGGCGGGTTGATTGATCGGACGGCATGGGGCAGGGGGCTCCATGATTTCTCGCAGATGATACGGGATGGGAATTGCGTGACAGACAGAATCGCCAATCGGCATCATGTGAACAGCACTCGCTCTGGCTCTCTTCGCGTCATGCGTGCGCAGCTGTTGCTGGGTGCGGCCAGCCTGTGCCTGCTCTCAGCACCCGCAGCGGCACAGACCACAGCCCCGGCGCCCTCACCCGCGGCAACGCCTGCCCCCCCGGCTGCGGCCGCCCCGGCGCCGGTGATCCGTTCCATCGCGGTGGTCGGCAACCAGCGTCTCGAAGCCGATACCGTCCGTTCCTACGTCCGGCTTCGTGTCGGCCAGCGCTACAGCCGGGAGGCGCTCGATCAGGCGCTGAAGGATCTCTACGCGACGGAACTGTTTGCCAATGCGCAGATCACTGACAATGATGGCGCGCTCATCATCCAGATCACGGAAAATCCGGTGGTGAACCGTATCCTTCTGGAAGGCAATAAGCGCCTGAAGGAAGACAAGATCAACAAGGAAATCAAGCTTTCGCCACGGCAGATTTTCACCCGATCGAAGGTGCGGGCCGATGTTGCCCGCATCATCGAGCTTTACAAGCGCCAGGGGCGCTTTGCCGCCGTCGTCGAGCCCAAGATGGTGATGCTCGATCAGAACCGCGTCGATGTCGTGTTCGAAATCAGCGAAGGCCCGAAATCAAAGGTTCGCGCCATCAACATCATCGGCAATGAGCAGTTTTCCGATGGGCGGCTGCGCGGCGAAATGGCGACCAAGGTTTCCAAGCTCACCAACATTTTTTCATCGGGCACAAGCTATGATCCCGATCGTCTGGCCTTTGACCAGGCCAAGCTGCGGCAATTTTACTTCACCCAGGGCTATGCCGATTTCCGCGTGATTTCCGCCGTTGCCGAGCTGACCAGCGACAAGCAGGATTTCATCATCACTTATGTGATCGAGGAAGGCGAACGCTATAAATTCGGCGATGTGAAGGTTGACAGCAAGCTGCGCGACTTCAAGCCGGAAAATGTCGAGCGCATTTTGCCGATGAAAAGCGGCGACTGGTACAATGCCAAGCTGGTCGAGGACACGGTGGAGTCGATCACCGAAACCGCCGGATTGCTCGGCTATGCCTTTGCCGATGTCGATCCGCGTTTTCGTCGCGACAAGGAAAATCGCACC
>CAZFYJ010000212.1:0-3616 GCA_964523215.1 uncultured Sphingomonadaceae bacterium
AACAGGATCGTGACCTGGGTTTTTCCCCGTTCATCGGTCGAAAAGCCGATTTCCCCCAGATGCTCTTCCACGATTTTCTTCACAATGGCGAGGCCAAGCCCGGTGCCGCCCTCACGTGTGGTCATATAAGGCTCAAACAGCGCATCGCTGTTGGCGGGCAGGCCGATGCCACTGTCTGTGAAGCGAATGCGCAGCGTGGTGGACGAAGCGGCTTCGATCTCGATATCCACAAACTCATCCGATAAAGAGGATTTTGATCTTTTTTTCTTTTCTTCAATAGCTTCAATCGCATTCTTTATGATGTTGCTGAATGCCTGTGACAGCTGATGACGATCGCACACCAAGGGGATATCCTGCTGCGTGCTGTGCACGGAAAAGCGGATCTGGCTGTTGGCCACTTCGTGCAGAAACACCGATTGACGCACAAGATCGACAATATTCTCGACCCGGAACACGGGTTTCGGCATGCGCGCAAAGCTTGAAAACTCGTCAACCATGCGCCGCAAATCGCCAACCTGACGGATAATGGTATCGGTCAGCTTCGAAAATGTGCCGCCCTCACCCTCAATGCTGCTGGCATAGCGACGCTGCAGCCGCTCCGCCGCCAGCTGGATGGGCGTCAGCGGGTTGCGGATTTCATGCGCGATCCTGCGCGCCACATCAGACCAGGCCGCCCGCCGCTGATCCAGCAGCTGATCGGTCACATCCTCAAAGGTGACGACGCGCCCGCCTTCTTGTGTGACCGCGGTTTTCACGCGCAATGTCCGTGGCTCTCCCAGGCTCCCGATGTCGACCATCACGCCGCTGCTCGGGCTATCGAGAAACGGCACAAGCTCGGGCAGAACATCCGCCAGCGGGCGATCTTCCAGCTGCTTCTGATCCGCCTTCAGCAGATCCTGCGCGGCCTGATTGATCAGCCGGATTCGCTTTGCAGGATCGAGCGAGATCACGCCGGACCGCACGCCGGACAAAACGGTTTCCATGAAGGCGCGTCGCGCATCGAGCGTATGGTTTGCGCCGACCAGTTCCGCCGTCTGCTTTTCGAGCCGCCCCGTCATCCGGTTGAACGCGCTCGACAAGAGGCCGACTTCATCGCGTGCACCGCCATGCGGAACGCGCGCGCCAAAATCGCCCTGCTCCACCCGGCGCGCAGCCTCTGCCAGCGCCACCACGGGCCGCACAAGGCGATCTGCAACAATCAAGGCAGCCCACATGGCGAGCCCCACCAGCAGCAGCGAGACCACATAAAGCAGGATGAGAAAACGTGTCTGCAGCGCCTGTGAGCGCCGATAGAGATTGTTGTAATCGTTCAGAACGGTGCGGGCGCGTTCAAACTGATTGAGGCCGAAGACCCGGGTATCGCGCGCAGCATAGACATAGATGCGCGATCCCGGCTGCAGCAGCGTTGCCGCCTCAACACGATCATCATGGGTTTCGACAACAACATCCGCCCCTTTCTGCAGCCGGCGCTCCATATCCTGAGTAATGCGGCCTTCGGCAGCGCGATTATCAGGATTGACCATGGCTGGCGTGCGGGCAACGCCATCGGCACCAAATTCGATGATGGCGGATTCGTTCAGCTCGCGCACCACCACCTGCTGGAGGTAGAAGGATGCAAATTCCGGGCTGCTGATGCGGACCCGCTGGAGCACGTTGCGCAGGTCGAGCGCCATTGCGCGCGTGTTTGCACCCACAGAGCGCTGGCTTTCGGCATAATAGCCCTCTGCCAGGCTCGCTGCATTTTCAAACATGCCGCGCGAACGCTCCGAAAACCAGAAATTGACGCCCGACTGAAACATCGACGCTGCAAAAATGACCACCAGCAGCGTCGGCACAGCCGCCACGGCAGAAAACAGGGCGACGAGCCGCACATGCAACGTCCCGTTGCTCCCCAGCGCGGTCGAAACCGCACGCCCGCGTGCAATGCGCCGGCCCACCAGCGCAATCAGCATCATCGCCGGAACAAGATTGGCAATCAGCAGCCCTGCAACCAGGCCGGGAGAGAGCAGCGAGCGTTCAGCAAAATTGGTGCGGAAAACCAGATAGGTGACAAGCGCCGTCGCGAGCATCAGCAACACCGAAAGCAGCTCGATCACGGGCAGCACACGCCGGCGCTTGATGGCAATGCCGAGCCGACGGGCGGAACGCCGCAGGGTTTCCAATGCTGTCATTGTTGCCGGAATAACACAGCTTTGTGTCCACGAAAACACAGTTTCACAGCGCACGGCCGCGCGCTAGCCCGCTGATTGCGGCGGCTTTGCTCAGCGATCAAGGCGCAGGCCCAGCTCTTGCATTTTTTTGCGCAACGTGTTGCGGTTGATGCCAAGCATTGCGGAGGCTTTCAGTTGATTGCCCGAACATTGCCGCAGGACATGGACCAGCAGCGGCCGTTCCACCAGCGCGAGCATGTCTGCATGCAGCGCGCCCGGTCGCAAAGCGCTCTCGGCGAACCGCTCAAGCCATTGCGCCACCATCGTTTCCACATATTGCCCGCCGGACATCGGGGCATCGGCTGCGTCTGAATCGAGATCGCCATGCCGCACTTCGATGATATCGGGCATGGCGCGTCGGCTGCCCTGTGCGCCAAGGATCGCCTCGACATGGCGCCCAGTGACTCGCGATTCCCGGATCAGCAGCATCATGCGCTGCATGGCATTTTCCAGTTCGCGCACATTGCCCGGCCAATCATGGGCTTCGAGCGCGGCGATTGCCGATGGGCTGAGCTGCTTGTGGGCCACTCCAGCGGGCTGGGCGAGCGTTGCAAAATGCCGCGCCAGTTCGCCAATATCATCACGCCGGTCACGCAGCGGCGGCAGCTCCAACGGGATCACGTTGAGCCGGTAGAAGAGGTCCTCGCGAAACAGATTGGCAGCCACCAGCGCCTTCAGATTCTTGTTGGTCGCAGCGATGATGCGCACATCGGCGGTCAGCTGGCGCGCGCTTCCGAGCGGCGAGAACTGGCCGGTCTGCAGCACGCGCAACAGCCGGGTCTGCGCAGCAAGCGGCATGTCGCCAATTTCGTCGAGAAACAATGTGCCGCCGCGTGCCTGCTCGAATCGCCCCGAATAGCGGGCATTGGCACCTGTAAACGCGCCCTTTTCATGCCCGAACAATTCGGATTCGATCAATTCGGCAGGGATCGCAGCCATGTTGACTGGAACAAACGGCCCGTCGCGGCGGGGGCTGGTCTGATGAATGGACTGTGCCACAAGCTCCTTGCCGGTGCCCGATTCACCCAGAATGAGCACCGACAGCTCTGACGAGGCGAGCCGCGCAATGGTGCGATACACCTGCTGCATCGCGGGAGCGCGGCCAATCAGAGGCAGGCGGGGGACAGCGGGCGCATCAAGCGCCTGGCCATCGGGGGTGCGCGCGCCCCGTTCGGAAAGGGCCGCATGCACGGCGCGGATCAGCTCATCGAGATCGAACGGTTTGGGGAGATATTCAAATGCCCCGCGCTCTGCGGCCTGCACCGCAGTATCCAGCGTGTTTTGCGCGGAAAGAACAATCACTGGCATGTCTGCCTGATATGTCGCAGCCTGATCGAGGGCATTGCCATCGGGCAGCATCACATCGCTGATCAGCACATCCGGCTGATGCACGGCCAACCAGGCAT
>CAZFYJ010000213.1:0-3604 GCA_964523215.1 uncultured Sphingomonadaceae bacterium
CCGCTTCATAGCCCAGCTCTTCGATGCACGGGATCGAAAAGGCGCGGGTCGCATCGCGGATCAGCGGAAATTGCGGCACCAGATCCTCGGGCGGCGGCGGGCGATGCGCCTTATACTGATCATAAAGATCGTTGCGGAAGCTCTTGGACGAGGCATCGAGGATCACCGCCAGATGCGTCGGGCCATCGGCCTTGTTCAGCGCCTCGGCCAGTTTCCACAGCATCGTGGTGTAGCCATAGACTGCGCCAACCGGCACCCCCTGCGGATTGGTGAGCGGCGGGAGGCGATGATAGGCCCGGAAAATATAGGATGATCCATCGACAAGATAGAGATGCGGCGCAGCAGACATGCCCGCAGGCTTAGGCCGTGGCGCACGCGCTGTCGAGATGGGCGGGGATTCGCGTGCAAAAACCGCCGGGCGCGGGCGCTGTGCAGGTGCTTGCCCCGCCTGCCCCCTTCCGGCTTGTCATTGCACGCCGAGGCGCTATGACGCGCTGACCCTGGTTGCGGGGTCGCACAACGACACGGGATCAGGGATTTTCAGGCATGGCGAATGTGGCCGTCATCGGTGCGCAATGGGGCGACGAGGGCAAGGGCAAGATTGTCGACTGGCTGGCAAGCCGGGCCGATCTTGTCGTGCGCTTTCAGGGCGGGCACAATGCCGGGCACACGCTGGTCGTGGGGGACGAGACCTACAAGCTGAGCCTCCTGCCATCAGGCATTGTGCGCGGCACCCTGTCCATCATTGGCAACGGCGTGGTGCTCGATCCGTGGCATTTTGCCGCCGAGGTGGAAAAGCTGAGCGGCCAGGGCGTGCGCATCAGCCCGGAACATCTGCACATTGCCGAAAATGCAACGCTGATCCTGCCATTTCACCGCGATCTTGATGGCCTGCGCGAGGCGGCCGCAGGCGCGGGCAAGATCGGCACCACCGGGCGCGGCATTGGCCCTGCCTATGAAGACAAGGTGGGGCGACGGGCGATCCGCGTGTGCGATCTGGCGCATATCGCCGATCTTGGGCCCCAGCTTGATCGCATCTGCGCGCATCATGATGCCTTGCGCGCCGGATTTGGCCTGCCGGGCATTGATCGGGCGCGGCTGCTGGCCGATCTGGAGGATGTTGCCGCCTTCATCCTGCCCTTTGCCAAGCCGGTGTGGCGCACGCTGGATGCGGCCCGCAAGGCCGGCAAGCGCATCCTGTTTGAAGGCGCGCAAGGGGTTCTGCTTGATGTTGATCACGGCACCTATCCCTTTGTCACCTCGTCCAACACCATTGCCGGCACGGCATCGGGCGGATCGGGGCTGGGGCCGGGCGCGGTCGGCTATGTGCTGGGCATTGTCAAAGCCTATACCACCCGGGTCGGCGCGGGGCCCTTTCCCACCGAGCTGGTAGATGCAACCGGCCAGCGGCTGGGCGAGCGCGGCCATGAATTCGGCACCGTCACGGGGCGCAAGCGCCGCTGCGGCTGGTTTGATGCCGTGCTGGTGCGGCAATCGGTTGCCGTCTCCGGGATCAGCGGCATCGCGCTGACCAAATTGGATGTGCTCGATGGCTTTGAAAGCTTGCGCATCTGCACCGGCTATCGCGTCAATGGGCGCAGCTATGATTATCTGCCGCCGCGCGCTGCCGATCAGGCGCAGGCCGAGCCGGTTTACGAAGTGATGGACGGCTGGCACGAAACGACCGCCGGGGCGCGCAGCTGGGCCGATCTGCCGGCGCAGGCAATCAAATATGTGCGCCGCATCGAAGAGCTGATCCAGTGCCCGGTCGCGCTCGTCAGCACCTCGCCCGAGCGTGAGGACACGATTTTGGTGCGCGATCCCTTTGTCGATTGACGGCCCGGCGGCGGTGTGCGGGTTGCCATGATTCGGCTTTTGGGGCATGGCGACGTCCGAGGCTCAAACATGCTGCGACAGGGGCGGCAGAGCCATTGCCCTGTTGCCGGAAAATCTCTCCTTTCATGACCAGTCGCCACGCCACTGCCGCTTTTCCGCTTCCCGATGCCGCGGTGCCGCGCCGCCTGCCCGATCGGCTGGCCGTGATCGCCTTTGGCGCGATCCAGTGGCCATGGCTGCTGCGCAGCCTGCATGGCGGGCGCAAGGCCGATAAGGCCGCCTTGCTCGATCATGTCGGCCTGCCGCGCGATGCCTTGCCCAATCTCGGCAGCTGGAAAGCGGATACGCATTTTCTGCGCCACATTGTCGCCGCGACGGAACAGGTGCGGCCTGCCATCGCCGTGGAGCTGGGCTGCGGTGCATCCACGCTGATCCTGGCCAAAGCCATGGCGCGCAATGGCGGTGGCGTGCTGCACAGCTATGATCAGCATGCCGCCTTTGCCGAGGCGACCGGAGATTGGCTGGCCGAGCATGGTCTGGCCGGTGCCGGTCTGTCCGTGCGGGTGAGGCATGCGCCGCTGGGGCCGGCCCCCGGCGGCTGGCCGGGCAGCTGGTATCAGCTTGCCGAATGCCCGGCGGCGATTGATCTGCTGGTGATTGACGGCCCCCCCTGGGCCATTCACCCCTTTGTGCGCGGGGCGGCCGAAACGCTGTTTTCGCGTTTGCGCCCCGGCGGCATGGTGCTGCTCGATGATGCCGCCCGGCCGGGAGAGCGGATCGTCGGCCGCCGCTGGCGCGAGGCCCATCCCGACATCTGCTTCCGGCTCGACAGGCGCGGGGCGAAGGGCACGCTGATCGGCATCAAGCAGGGATGATCGGCGGCCACGGCCGATCATTCCGCCGCACAGGCGCGATCAGCCTGCGCGCCCATTTGCCACCTCTTCGCCATGCACGCGCAGCCATTCGTCCGCCGGGGCGCGGGTGGGCATCAGCCGGTTCGCCGGTTCCGCCGGATCCTTGTAGCCAATCGCCATCCCCGTCCACAGGATGCGGCTTTCCGGCAGGCCCAGAAAATCCCCGATGGTGCGGGGGAAGGCGGCCCAGCATTCCTGCGGGCAGCTATCCAGACCGGCTTCCACCAGCAACAGCATCAGCGTGGCGAGCAGGCCGCCGGCATCGGCCCATTGCGGCGGCCCCATGCTGCGATCGAGCGAGATGAACAGGCCGACAGGCGCACCGAAAAACTGATAGTTGCGGGCAAACCACAGCGCCCGGCCAAGCTTGTTGTCGCGGGCTATGCCGACGGCCCCGTACAGCATTTCGCCCACTTCGAAACGCCGTTCACGCCAGGGCGATGCAAGCCGGGGCGGATAGACATCATAATCCTGCGGCTCGCGGGCATCGGCCGTCATCCGGGTCGCCATCAGCGCCTTCAGCCGCGCCATGGCATCGCCATGCACCACATCGACATGCCAGGGCTGAAGATTGCCGCCCGATGCCGCCCAGGCTGCCCGCTCCACCAGCTGCTGGACCAGCGCGACATCGACCGGCCGATCGAGAAAGCCGCGCACCGAGCGGCGGGAGCAAACGGCATCACTGACACGCATGGCGGCACCTTTCACAGCTCATGTTTCAACTTTCCCTTGCCGTAAACGTCAATCGGCGCAATAGCCAGCGGGGAAAGGATGCGCCACCCATCGATCGGCGCACCGGCCAGGCAGAAAGGAACTCCCCCATGGCAACAGCCTATATCATCGATGCCGTGCGC
>CAZFYJ010000214.1:0-3550 GCA_964523215.1 uncultured Sphingomonadaceae bacterium
GTGAGGAAATTGCCCAAATTGGTGATGACACCCGGTTTCACCTCGAATTTGACGGTGCCCATGCAATAGCAGGCACCGATATAGCCTTGCTGATCATCGAAAATGGCGGGGCCATACCAGCTGTAGATGCCTGGTTTCACGGCCATCAGATAATGGAACAGGTCATTGGGGCGATCCTTGGCAAAGGCATAGTCTGGCCCGAACTGCACCGTCGTCCAGCGCTCGATGGCACCAATCGAAAATGTTTCTTCCACAGGTTCGACGGGTTTTTCCGGCGGCTTTGTCTTTGCCTGTCTCGCAGCGGCGCTATCCGATTGCCAGCGCTTCAGCGCCTTTTCATATTTCTTGCGCGCCGCGGCAAATGCCTTGTCCCGTTCAGCCTGATAGGCTGCAACATCCTCGGCATCAGGCTCGCGGATGAAGATGCCAATCTGACGGCCTTTGCCAGTCAGGAAAACATATCCAGAGCGCGGATCGAGCGCGGTCTTCCCGCTGACGACATTTTTTTCCTCCAGTGCGTTGGCAAGCGCGGCGCGAGGCAGGCACGCAGCTGCGAGCATCAGGGAGGCTGATGCGACAATTCGGCTCTTCATGGTCATGGCTCCAGCGCCTTTTGCTGAGGCAGCGGGCCGGATGCGACACGCGCCTGCTTCAGCAATGCCGCCCGGCGCACATCCTCATCCTCGCGGCCGCCACCTTCTTCGAAATTAAAGGGCTTCCAGACATCTTTGCTCAGGCCGTAGCGCGCGTAACCTTTGAAACTCATGCAGTTGCGCATGTTGATACGCCGCACCTTGCGCCGTTCTGACGATCCGAAAATCGCATCGGCAAGAACGTTGCCGATCGCGCCACCAATGGCCCCGCCAATGCCATATTGCCCATAATAGCCCGGATAAGGCTCGCTGCGCCCCTTATACACGCCAATCCCGCTGGCCAGCGCGTCACATTCGGAAATGTCGGCATAGGCTGTGTTGAAGTCTGTTTCGGGGCGGTGAAAATAATAGTATTTGTCATAGGCATCGATATCGGCCTGGGTCGGCTTGAAGGCGAGACTGGGCAATTCGATGGCTGCTATCTCTGCTTCGGAGAAGCTTTTGGCCGGCACAGCCGCTGCTGTGTTTTCAGCATGAGCTGCTGTGCACATGGCAGATGACGCGCATATCAGCAGCACCAATTTACGCATGGCAACCCTCTCGATCCATCTGCAAGTTTCAGTGTCGATCCGGGGCGACGCTGTTCGATTTGACATCGATCACCTTGCCACGATCATAAGCGAGCACGCCAGGAACCGGCACCAGACGGTTGATCCCCATCGCGCCGGGATGAAAATATTTGCCGATAGCGCGATAGCCCGCGGGCGCAATCGGCATCCCCCTCAGCGCCGCCGGAATCGCCGCATCGCCCCTGGCCGGGCGCACCGTGCCGCCGATCAGCGGGAAAAACGGATCGCTGCTCGGTCCAAAATTCGATTCCGGCGCAAGTTCGGGAATATTGGAGAGGCTTTTCACCTGATCACCCAGAAAATGCCCCATATCGGTAATCTGTCCAGCCTTGGCCTGAAACCCGACTGTGCCGAGACAGAAGCAGACATGAAGGCCGGGGCGCAGGATGCCGGAAAATGATGCACCATAGAGAATATACTCCCCCGGCGGGGCTTCGACCAGATAGACGCTGCCACCTGCGCCTTTCACAAAGGCCACATCATCATCGATATTCTGCAAATTGGCGACGGCATCCCAGTTGAACGAAAAATTGTCGATCGACGGCACCGGCGGCACGGATTTCCTGAATGGCTTGCCGCTGGCCTTGGCCTTTGCCTGTTCGGCCAGAATTTTCTCGCGATCCTTGATCAGCCGTGGCTCAGCGGCGCGAAAGGCCTGTTGCTTGGCCTCTGCAAAACGGGCCATTTCCTGTGAAGACGGAACGCGAAGGAAGACCGGGTGGATGGTCGCGGTCCCCTTGGGCTTCTCCGTGCGGAAGAGGATATAGGCCTTGTCCGGCTTCAGCGTGACGGCCGCACCCTCCTTGATTTCCAGCATATCCCGCGGCGCTTTTTGCGCCAGAGCGGGCAGTGCACAGAACAGCGCAGCCAGAAGCAGCAGCTTTTTCATCGCGTCACCGCAAGAATATCGGCATCCGGCACGGGCCCGCTGGCAAGCTTCGCCTGCACGGCAATGGATGCAACCGAATAATTGTCGATGATTTTTTCCCACGTCAGCTCGTGCACCGGATAGCGGACATAGCCACGCGGCTCCAGGCATCGCCGCATGCGCGATTGCCGGGCGCGACGTTCCAGCGGCCCGGCAACGATCGCGCCAATCGCCTCGCCGACAAGGCCATATGGGCTCATTCCGGGCGTCACGATGCGGGCAGCGGGTTTTTCATCCCATGGCGCAAATGCCGGCAAGGCGCCATTGGCATAAGGCACGGGCAAAAAGCGGTAGCATTCGGCAAAATCCGCATATGCCTCTGCAAAGCTGTTGTTCGGGCGATAGAAATAGAAATATTTCCAGCCATCCGAAACAATCTTCGGATCACGCGCATTCTTGATCTCTGGCACAGTGATTGTCGCCGGGTCCGGAATGGACGCGCTTTCCTGCGCAGACAGCCCAGTCGCAGCGCACAATGCCCCGGAAAAGCACAGCATCCATGCTCCAGGTGCGATTGTCCCCATGCATCCCCCTCCCCGATCGTCAGGAAAACTGGTACAGTTTTCCGCACGTTGCAAGAAGGAATTCAGCCGAGCGCCTTCTTCAAACGTTCATTGACCAGCTGCGGATTGGCCTTGCCCTGCATCGCCTTCATCACCTGCCCCACGAAAAAGCCGAACAGAGCCTCCTTGCCCCCCCGATATTGGGCGAGCTGGCCGGGATTATTGGCCAGCACATCAGCGATGACGGCGTCGATCGCTCCTGTATCGCTGGTCTGCTTCAACCCCTTTGCAGTGACGATATCAGCAGCGCCCTCGCCACTTTCAAGCATGATTTCAAATACCTGCTTGGCAATGCTGCCGCTGATTGTCCCATCGGCTACCAGGCCCAGCAGCTCGGCAGCCTGTGCGGGCGAAACCGGGCTGTCGCTGATATCGCGCCCCATTCGGTTCAGCGCGCCAAACAGCTCTGACGTGACCCAGTTTGCCGCCGCCTTCGGCTCGGCACCAGCATCGAGCAGCGCGTCAAACCAGCGGGCATGTTCAACCTCTGCGGTCAGCACGGCGGCATTATAGGCGCTGATCCCTGCGGCCTCGTAACGCGCGCGCTTTGCCGCCGGCAGCTCTGGCAAGCTGGCCGCGCATTCGGCGATATAGGCCTCGCTCAATTCCAGCGGCAACAGATCCGGATCGGGGAAATAGCGATAATCATGCGCATCCTCCTTGGATCGCATGCTGCGCGTGGTGCCGCTATCCGGATTGAACAGCCGCGTTTCCTGGATCACCGCACCGCCGCTTTCGATCAGATCGATCTGGCGCTTTGCCTCATGCTCGATCGCCTGCATGACGAAACGCACCGAATTGACGTTCTTGGTCTCGGTGCGGGTGCCAAAGGGCGCG
>CAZFYJ010000215.1:0-3549 GCA_964523215.1 uncultured Sphingomonadaceae bacterium
GCACTGTTCGCAAACGCCGCACGGATCGATGGTGGGGCCGCCATCGCCATCAGGGCCGATGCAGTTGAGGGCCTTGGCGATCAGGCGTGCCGTCGATGTCTTGCCGACCCCGCGGACTCCCGTCATCAGGAAAGCATGGGCAAGCCGATCACGACGAATCGCGTTCGCCAGTGTCTGCACCATCGCATCCTGCCCGATCAGCTCTGAAAAACGCTGCGGACGATAAGCGCGCGCCAGCACGCGATAAGGCTGCGATGCAGCAGCTGCCGGCACTTGTGCGGCCACGGGCGCAGGCGGCAGGCCCATGTCGAGGCCCGGCTCGTCCGAAATGATCGCAGGGTCTGAATCGTTCATCGCGAGAGAAGTAGTCCAAGCCGCATGTGCGCGCGACTGATTTTTGGCATGATGGGTTCACAAATCACTGTTCAGCCGGGTCTGATCTAAACTATGTTGAGGCCATGCTGTTTTTTGCAGGCGGGGGATGATGTCAGTGCTCAAATTTCTGTTCGGCGCGGCATTGGGGCTATGCATGGCGGCGAGCGCACAGGCGCAGATCGCACCCGATCTATCCAAGCTGCCGGTGGAGGAGATGTGCCGGACTGATGGGGCCTATGGCCTGAAATTCGGCGATACGAGCCTGCCGCCTGTGACCAGCAAGAGCGAGCGCCTTGAGCCGCGAACCCCGCTCAACGCGCGGTTTTCGCCCTTTGCCAAGGTGGCTCTGATCACCACCGAATGGTCAAACCAATTTTATGGCGCGGCCTATGGCTATAAAACGCCGGACAAAGCTGAGCGCGCTGCGGTGATCAAGGCTTTGGCGCAACGCATGGACGCAACCGGATGGACCAAAGTGGATGGTGACGCGCTGGCCAAAAGCGGCGCTCTGGATGATCTCGGAAAATATAGCTTCGTCTATTTTCCGCCGATGGAGGGGGAGTATGTCTATTTTTCTGACCCTGCAGATGTGAACCGGACAATACCACAGGGCGTCTATGTGCGGATAAACGAGGAAATGGGGCAGGTGTATTTCGGCTGCTATGAACCCGGCTTGGCGAAAGTGCAGATCAAAGAGGCTTTTGGTGATTTGCCGCCCGAGACGCCCCGGCCAATGCCGCCTGTCAATCCATTGAAAGCGGCTGGAATTGGGGCGCTGGATTGCAAGACGCCCGCAGGCTTGGAGCAGGCCTTGGCTATTATCAAGCCAACCGATGGCCCGCGCGCTTACCATTATCCGCTGAGGGCGTTTGACTATAATACGCGCCTGCGCACTTGGAAATTGTCGCAGATAGAACATCGCGCAAAGCTGACCCGCGATCAGGCGAGCGATTTGGCGCTATCAACGATGGACAATAAAACTTTTGGGCCAGCATTTGGCAATATGGGCGTGATGGTCGCTATCCTTGAGCTGGAAGATAGAGCAGTCAAGGCCGAGGACCAAGGCGACAAGGCGGCGCTGTGCCTGGCCACGGATCAAATCTTTGCCGCCAATGTCGAATTGGAAAAAGGCTGGGCACCCTTTGTTGCTGCGACCAATGCCAAAATCGATGCAGCTGCCAAGAAACTGGGCGTGCGGTTCGATTGATCCGCCGCCCTGAGCCTGCGGGCCAAGCCCAGCCCACAGGGGTCGAGATGTAGGATTTTTCCTGTCGGCCTGACGCGATCATCCACGAGCACAATTTCGCGCAATCGGCGGCGTCGGCCAGGCTAGCCTTGGTGCCGCTCTGCAAGGCGCAATGCGCACCGGCAAATTTAGTGCAGGCAGAGATGCAAAATGGGTATCCTCTTTGTGAAGAATCCGCCATTTTTTGACAGTGAATTTTGTGCCGAAAAGCGGCATCTCTTGGCATGCAATGTAGGGAAAGGTGGAAGCCGGAACGACCCGCCGGAAACTCGTTGTGGCTGCTTCCTTCCGGACCTGACCAGGTTGGCGAGCACGTCGTCCGCCCGACTTCCAAGGTTCATATGGCGCAGCTGTCGCCCGGATGCAAGCGGCGCATGAACCAGCACCGGCCAGCGGCCGTCAGCGCACGCGCTGTGCAGCGGAGCGGGCAATCTCGGCCATTGCCCCCTCCAGCACTGCCTGATCGTCGATCTTTCCATCAATATAGACTGACAGGACAGCAGCTTGATCCGATGTTTTGCCATCGGATATGAAGTAAGCAATATCGTTGAACGCGCTCCCGCAGGTTCCCGTCTTGTCGCCGCTATACCAGCCATCGGGCAGGCCATTGCGGAGCCGCTGGGTTCCGGTGGTCGCTTCGTGCATCCACTGGCGCAGGATGGCGCGGCTGCTGTCGCTCAACAGTTGACCGTTGATCAGCCGATGCGTCAGCGCGCCAATGGCGGCCGGGCTGGTGACATCGCTGTCTGCTGCGGCAAGGCTGATTCCCTTTGCGGCGTCGGGCGGCGAAACGGGGGCGAGCCGGGTCACCTTATCGCCCCAGGCGGCAAGTGCTGCGCCAAATGCATCGATTCCGCCGGCCTGTGCAGCCAATATTGCCGCCGACGGATTGTCGCTTTGCGCCACCATCGCCTGCGCGAGCCGCGCGATGCTCACCGTCTCTCCAACCGCCATGGCGCGCAACAGATCCGATCGCCCGGCCTTGTCAATCGCGGTAATGGGCACGGTCTGGTCAAGCGCGAGCGCACCCGCATCGACTCGTGCCAGCACGAAGGCGGCAAGCGGCAGCTTGTAGGTGGAGCACAGGCGAAAGCGCTCATCAGCGCGGTGCCCTGCCAGTATTGTCCCGTCCGGCGCGATCAAGACGGCACCGATGCGCGCGCCGATGCGCTTTTCGATCGCGGCAACAGCATCCCATGATGCAGGAGATTGCGCCACTTTCGACCCGGCCTGCGATGGGACCTTCAGCCCATTGCTGGCGGCGGAGCCGCTGCCATCTTGGCAAGCGGCCAGTGCCGCAACACAGCCCGCCATGATCAGCATCGCGCTTGCAATCCGCATTGTTATCATTCCTCACAGTCTCTGCATGTCGCGGCTTTCGCCGGGAATTTTGACGATCAGCCCATCCGGGCAATCCGCAATCAGGATCTGGCAGGAAAGGCGGCTGGTGCGCACCGCGCCGCTCGCCAGATCGAGCATATCCTCTTCTTCCTCGCTGGCCGGGGGCAGAAGCGCGAATTGGGCTGGCTCGAGAATGACGTGGCAGGTGGAGCACGCCATCTGCCCCTCGCATGTGCCCTCCAGCGGCTGATCGGCAAGCTGCGCCACTTCCAGCAGCCGCTGATCATCCGGGGCTTGCGCGATCCGCTCCGCGCCGTTCGCCATGTTTCGGAATATGATGCGTTTCATGGCAATGCGCCCTGCTCTTTCGCCAGCCGGTTGATGATGTGCAGCGCCTCTTCAAGCTCGGCCTCCTGCGTATAGCGTCCCCAACCGAGCCGCAAGCTCGAACGCGCCGCCTGGGCGCTCAGCCCAAGCGCGCTCAGCACGTGGCTGGGCCGGCCTGATCCGCTCGCACAGGCGCTGCCGAGCGACAGCGCAATCCCGCGTGCATCCGAGAGCAGCCGCGCCGCATCCAGCCCCTCGCG
>CAZFYJ010000216.1:0-3529 GCA_964523215.1 uncultured Sphingomonadaceae bacterium
GCGATCATGTCCTTGATGCGGTCGACAATGCGGATATAGCCATCGGCATCGATGGTGCCGACATCGCCGGTGCGCAAGGCGCCCTTTGCCGGGCCATCATGCACAAAGGCATCGGCCTGCGCCTCTGGCCGGTTCCAATAGCCCTGCATCACCTGCGGGCCGAACACCACGATCTCGCCCGGCTCCCCCGGTGGCGCCATCTGCGTGCAATCCTCACGATCCACCAGCAGCACCCGGGTCTGTGGCAGAGGCTGGCCGATGCTGCCGGATTTCTTTGTGCCTTCATAGGGATTGACGCTGACGACGCCGGCGCTTTCGGTCAGTCCATAGCCTTCGACCAGATCGGCGCGGGTCAGCGCCTCAAATCGCCTGCGCACCTCTGCCGGCATCGGCGCACCGCCCGAAATGCAGGCCCGCAGAGAAGAAAAATCGGTTTTTTCAAGCGACGGATGATCCATCAGCGCCTGATACATGGTGGGCACGCCGGGCAGCGCGGTGGCCCGGCTGCGCGTGATGGCCGCCAGCGCCTGGCCGGCATCAAAGCGTGGCAGCATGATGATCCGCCCGCCGTTCACGATCGTGCGATTGAGCACACAGGTATTTGCAAAGACATGGAAAAAGGGCAGCACGCCAAGAATGCGATCCTCCGCCCCGGCCTGTGGATCAATGGCATTCACCTGGCGGGCATTGGCGGCCAGATTCTGGTGCGTCAGCATCGCGCCCTTCGGCACGCCGGTCGTCCCGCCGCTATATTGCAGCAGCGCGATATCGCTTTCCGGCGCAAGCGTGATCGGCGCGGGCTTGCCATCATTGGCGATCAGCGCGGAAAAGCGGGTGATTCGCGGATCGGCCGGAATGGGCGTGATCTCGGCCCGCTTCAGCAGGCGAAAGGCAAGGCCCTTGATGCACGGCAGCACGCCCGCCACGCTGCCCACGATCAGCCGATCAAGGCTGGATGCGTCCAGCACCTTGAGCGCGGTGGGCAGCAGCGCGCTGGCTGAAAGCGTGAACAGGATCCGCGTGCCCGAATCGGCAACCTGCGCGGCCAGCTCGTCCACCGTGTAGAGGGGTGAGAAATTGACCAGCGTCGCGCCGGCCATCATCGCCCCATAATAGGCTGCGGGATAATGCGGCACATTGGGCAGAAACAGGCCAATGCGATCCCCCTTCTGCACGCCCAGCGCCTGCAACCCGGCGGCCACGCGGCGCGCACAGCCGGCCAGGTCGCCATAGCTGTAGATGCGGCCCATGAAATCAAGCGCCGGGCGATCGGGGTGGAGTGCGGCCTTTTCGGCCAATATGTCGGCCATGGTGGTGGGCGGAAAATCGCTGTTCCACGGCACCGGATGGCCATAAGCAGGGCCAGTCCAGTCAAAGCTGTGCGGGATTGCGCTTTCCATCATCAACAGCGATGTAAGCGGGCCGGTTCGCAACGGCAAGCAAAGCTGCTAGAAGCTGGGCTGATTTTGTGACGGGGAGCGTGTGTGATGCGTGCAAATCTTGCGCTGATGGCCCTGCTGGCGCTGATCGGGCAGCCCGCTTTTGCCGGGGATGGCAAGGACCGCAAGGCCGACAAGGACAGCGCCGCCGAGGCCGAGCGCCCGGCGATCCTGCAAAAGCTGTATGATTGCCGCACCATCGCCGATGCGGCGGCCCGGCTCGCCTGCTATGATGCGCAGGTGGGCCAGCTGGCCGATGCCGAGGCGAGCAAGGCCGTGGTGATTGCCGACAAGGAGGCCGTGAAAAAGACGGAGCGGGGGCTGTTTGGCTTCACCCTGCCCAAAATCGGCCTGTTTGGCAGCGACGGGGATCAGATTGCCGAAATTGAGGGCAAGATTGCATCAGTGCGCCGGGTGGACCGCGAACGCTGGGGCTTCACGCTGGACGATGGCGCCAAATGGGTGCAGATCGTGCCGAAGGATCTGACGCGGCCGCCGCGGGCGGGCATGACGGTGCGCATCCGCCGGGCCGCCATGGGCAGCTTTCTTGCCAATATTGATGATCAGCCTGCGGTCAAGGTGAAGCGGGAGAATTGATCCTGCCAGTGCCTGCCCCGCTGAGCGCCGAGCGCCAGCCATTCGTGCTGCTCGATGATGCGCGCCGCGATGGCGCGGCCCACGCCCGCCTGTTTCGCGCGCCGACAGCGTTGATCGTTGCTGAGCGGGCGGATGAGGTGGCAGCGGCGCTTGCGGCGGTGGATGCGGCACTGGCACAGGGGCGGATGGTCGCCGGGCTGATGGCCTATGAAGCGGGCGCGGCGCTGGATGGGCGGCTGGCGGGGGATGCAGGCGTTGCCAGGGGCGAGGCCGCGGCCGATGCCGGGCCGCTGATCTGGCTTGGCGTGTTCGACGGGGTGGAGCGCATTGCCCCGGCCGATGTCGCGGCCCTGCTCCCCGATCCGGCGGGGGCCTGGCTTGGTGCGCCGCGCCCGATGATCGATATGGCCGCCTATAGCGCCGCGATCGAACAGGTGATCGGCTATATCCGCGCGGGCGACATCTATCAGGCCAATCTCACCTTTCCGGCAGAGCTGGCCATTCACGGCCACCCGCTTGCCGCTTATGCCGCGCTGCGGCGCACGGCGCAGGCGGGCTATGGCGGGGTGGTCTATACCGGCGCGCACTGGCATCTCTCGGCCTCGCCAGAGCTGTTTTTCGCGCATGATGGCACCCGCATCAGCACCAAACCGATGAAGGGCACGGCGCGGCGCGGCGCCGATGCCGCTGCCGATGCGGCGGCGATTGCCGCGCTAGCCGCCGATCCCAAGCAGCGGGCCGAAAATCTGATGATTGTCGATCTCTTGCGCAACGATCTTTCGCGCATTGCAGCGCCGGGCAGCGTGCATGTGCCAGAGCTGTTTGCGATCGAGACCTATCCCACCATTCACCAGATGGTCTCTCGCGTGGCGGCGCGGCTGCGCGCTGATGCCCCCTTTTCGGCGCTGGTGGAGGCGCTGTTTCCCTGCGGATCGATCACCGGGGCGCCAAAGCGGCGGGCGATGGACATCATCGGCGAGGTCGAAACCGCACCGCGCGGCCCCTATACCGGGGCGATCGGCTATGCAGCGCCGGCCGAGGCGGCGTTCAATGTCGCCATCCGCACGCTCAGCCTGCCCGGCGCCGGCGAGGCCGCCGGGCCGCACCGCGCCACGCTGGGCCTGGGTTCTGGCATCGTGGCAGACAGTGTGGCATGGGCGGAATGGGATGAATGTCTCGCCAAGGGGGAATTTGTGACACGCGCGAGCGGCAGCGCAGAGGCGCGCTTCGATCTGATCGAGACGATGGCATTTGATCCGCACCACGGCATTGCCCGGCTCGATCGGCATCTGGCCCGGCTGGGTGCGAGCGCCGCGGCCTTCGGCTTTGCGTTCGATCGGCACCGGCTGCGCAACGAGCTGCAGGCCGCCACCTTTCGCCAGCGCGATCCGGCGCGCATCCGGCTGCGGCTGGGGGCCGCGGGCGATATCGCCATCATGGTCGATCCGATGCCGGAGACGCCCGCCGGCCCGGTTGCCGTGGCGCTTGCCCTG
>CAZFYJ010000217.1:0-3523 GCA_964523215.1 uncultured Sphingomonadaceae bacterium
CTGGCTTATGGCCCACTTGAACGGCCGACGATCATGGAGCTGAACGATGGCGGGCGATCCGGCCGCTTTCTCGCCAGCCTGGCGGAGCAGACCCTGCGCGAGCGCGAGCTGGCCCGGCCCAATGCCGCGCGCAGCACCCCGCGGTTCGAGCCGATCACCGCGCCGCGCCCCAGCAATTCCGGCCGTCAGCTGCTGGGCTTTGCGGCCGTTTTTGGCGTGTTTCTGCTGTCGCTGATGCTGGCCAGCCAGACCGTGGGGATGCTGGCAGAGGAAAAGACCAACAAGGTGATCGAGATATTGGCGGCTTCGATCCCGCTTGAGGCCGTGTTTTTCGGCAAGCTGATCGGGATGTTCGGCGTCTCGATCCTGTTCGTCGCCTTCTGGGGTGCGCTTGGGCTCAGCGGCGGCTCTGCGATTGAGATGTTTGCAGGCGGGGCCGCTGGGACCGCAGGCGGAGCGCCAGGCGGGGCGGGCGGCGCCTTTGCGAGCCTGGCGCCGGCGGTTGGATGGCCTGTCTATCTGCTGCTGGCATTCCTTTATTTCTGCATGGCCTTCATGCTGCTCGGCTCCGTCTTTCTCGCCATTGGCGGGCTGGCGGCCACGGTGCGCGAAATCCAGATGCTGTCGCTGCCGATCACCATCTTCCAGGTCGGCATGTTCGGCTGGGCAAGCGCGGCGGCCAATCTGCCGGGCAGTGCGCTTGCCACCGCTGCGCAGATATTTCCCTTCAGCTCGCCCTTTGCCATGGCCGCGCGATCGGCAACGGATGCCGCGCTGTGGCCGCATCTGGCCGCGCTCCTGTGGCAGGCGCTGTGGGTGGCCGCGATGATCTGGCTGGGCGTCCGGCTGTTTCGCATCGGCGTGCTCAAATCATCGGTCGACTGGCAGTTCTGGAAACGGGCGGAGCCGCGGGCCGGCGATTAATCGCTTATTGACAATAATGTTATTAAGCGCATTCTGTGCCTGGAAACTCCGGCACGGCCGCCGGGGCTCTGCGTAAAGGAGAGGCCGCGTTTCGGCCTGACGATCGTGCAAGGAGAGCATGGCAATGGCGACCCAGCCTGATATCCGGCCATTTGCAGCCGAAGATGTGACGCATCCCGATCTCTATGCCGAAGATCGCTGGCAGCGCTGCTTTGCCGATCTGCGCGCCCATGCGCCGGTGCATTTTCATCCCGAAGGGCGGTTCGGCGCCTATTGGTCGATCAGCACCTACAAGCCGATTGTCCACATTGAGGCGCTGCCGAAGATTTTTTCCTCCAGCTGGGAATTGGGCGGCATCACCGTCGCGGGGGAGCCGGCCCGGCTCGAACCGGGCGAAGTGCGCATGCCCATGTTCATCGCGATGGACCCGCCCCGGCACACCGAACAGCGCCGCACGGTTGCCCCTGCCTTTGGGCCAAGCGAGATCGAACGGATGCGCAACGAGGTGCGCGCGCGCACGGCCGCCGTGCTCGAAAGCCTGCCGCTTGGCACGGAGTTTGACTGGGTGGAGCGCGTCTCCATCGAGCTGACCACCGGCATGCTGGCCAAGTTGTTTGATTTTCCTTGGGAAAACCGCGCCAAGCTGACCGAATGGTCGGACATATTGGGCGATATCGAGCTGTTTGATACCGAGGAAAATCGCCAGTTCCGCCTGATGAAGGCCTATGAAATGGGCATGGCCTTTCACCAGCTGTGGGATGCGAAAAAGGGCGCGCCCAAGGGCCATGATCTGATCACCACGATGTTGCACAGCGATGCCATGAGCCACATGGATGACGAGGAATTCATGGGCAATCTCATCCTGCTGATCGTCGGCGGCAACGATACCACGCGCAATTCGATGACGGCCTATGCGCACGGCCTTTCCCAGTTTCCCGACGAGCGGGCCAAGCTGGAGGCCAATCCGGCGCTGATCCCCAATGCCGTGCAGGAGCTGATCCGCTGGCAAACGCCGCTCGCGCACATGCGGCGCACCGCACTGGAGGATGCCGAGGTGGAGGGCCAGCTGATCCGCAAGGGGGATCGCGTCGTCCTGTGGTATCTGTCCGCCAATCGCGACGAGAGCGTTTTTCCCGATGGCGATCGCATCATCGTCGATCGGGAGAATGCGCGCCGCCATCTGGCCTTTGGCTATGGCATCCATCGCTGCGTGGGTGCGCGGGTGGCCGAATTGCAGCTGACGATGCTGCTGGAGGAAATGGCCCGGCTGCGGCTGCGCGTGCACGCGGCGGGTGCGCCGGAGCGGGTGCCCGCCTGCTTTGTCCACGGCTATCGCAGGCAGCCGGCCGTGCTCGAACGTTATTGAGGCGATGGCCCCGGTGGCGGCACAGGCGTAGGCTCAGGCGGCGCGTCCGGCTGGTTTGCCGCGGGTGGCACCGGATCAGTCGCCTGCCCGGCTTCGCCCTCTGCCCCGCTTTCGCCCTGGGGTTTGGGCATGACCGCACCGACCGGCAGCGCCAGCGCAACCGGCCCCTCGCTCAATGCCTTTTTGAGCTGCACCATTTCTGCGCATTCGCGGCGGCACAGCGCATCCAGCTGCGCCAGATTGGCCTCTGCAGCCTGGGTGGCACCACGCCGCGCATAGACAATCCCCTGCGCCGAAAGCGCCCGCTTGCTCTTCGGATCGATCGTCAGCACATCGGCATAATAGCCCGCCGCCTTGCCCGGCAGGCCCTGTGCCTCGGCAATGCGGGCGAGCGCGAACAGCGCATCGCGGGACCGCGGATCGAGCACCAGCGCGGTTTCCAGCATGTCCTGCGCGCCGTTCAGGTCGCCGCCTCTGCTCAGCCGCTCTGCCTCGGCCACCATCTCGCGGGCAATCGGATTGGGCGGGGGCACGAAGGCGCGTTCGCTATAGGCGGCGGATGATACGCACAACAGGATCAGGGCGGCACCGCAGGATGCGGGTAAATATCGCATGATTGTCTCCCACTGCATGGCCACTCTCAGCCTTGGCTTGGAGCGATCTCGATCGAGATAGAGGCATCTCGCGGCTCGAAAATCGCGTTTGATGAATAAGCTAGAGCCAGCTTTTGATCCAATCAAAAGCGCTCAGGCTTTAGCAGCCGGGCCACGAAAAATCCATCGCAACCATGGATGTGTGGCAGCAGCAGCCAGCCCGGCCCGTGGCGCAGCGCCGGTGCCCCCCTCGCCGCATCCACATCCGGCGCAAGTCCGGGCGTGCGAGCCAGCCATGCGTCGATCTGCCCGGCCCCTTCGCGTTCGATGAGGCTGCACACCGCATAGACAAGCGCGCCGCCTGGCCGCAGCAAGGCCACAGCCAGATCGAGCAGCCGCGCCTGTTCTGCCTCCAGCCGGGCGAGCCGGGCCGGGGTCAGCCGCCAGCGGCTTTCGGGGTTGCGCCGCCATGTTCCGGTGCCCGAACAGGGCGCATCGACGAGCAGCAGATCGGCCTTGCCCGCCAGATCGCCAAGCGCGGCCTGCTCCGCCTGCGGATTGAGCAGCCGTGTCGAGATGATGTCTGCGCCCAGCCGCGCGGCCCGCGGGGCGAGTGCCGCCAGCCGGTCCCGGCTGATGT
>CAZFYJ010000218.1:0-3523 GCA_964523215.1 uncultured Sphingomonadaceae bacterium
AAAGGCTATTTCGTCGGCAAGCCCGCAGCCATATTGCGGCGGCCGGGGCTTGGCGATGCAGCGGGGCTGATGGGGGCGCTTGCGCTTGCGCAGGCTGCTGAAAGTGCGGCTCGTTAACGCACATCATCGAGCGTCGTCAGCCCGAGCGTCAGCGCCTTCAGAATGGCGTATGTGCGATCGTTGACATCAAGCTTTGCGAACACGCGCCGCACATAAGTGTCCACGGTCGCCGGCGATATGCCAAGCACGTCCGAAATCTGGCGATTGCTCAGCCCCGCGCACATGGCGTTGAGCACGGCCTGCTCGCGCCGTGACAGCGACACGGCACTGCGTGCGCGTTCCAGAATGATCTGCATGATCCTGCCGTAAGCCAAAATAGCCAGAGCCAGCACCATGACAGACAGCTGGTGATCAATCTCGGCGTGGAGCGGCCGATCGAAACCAACGGTCACATAGGCACTGCGCCCATTGGGGCCATAGAGCGGAAGGCCGAACCCATGATTGAGCTTTGCCGCGCGCAGCCTGTCCACAAAATCCTGCTGCCCCGCCGTCAGTCGCTGCTGGGCAATCACATCCTCGAAGATCATGATCTGGCCCTTTTGCATGACGTAATCGCTCACCGGATCATGGCGGCGAAACTCCGGATCGTTATAAAGCGCCATCCAGCTGGCCGGATAATTGGCGGCGCCGACATAGACGTCGCGGCCCTTCTGCGATGCAAAGGGCGGGGTGAAGTGAAAGCTTGTGCGACTGGCCCCCAAATCAACCATGATCTGATGCGCATGAGCCAATATGTCGCGGATCCGGGTCATCCGGTTTATGGCATTATACCGTCCGAGCGTATCTAAGGCTCGAAAGCCGCTGTTCAGCTCCATGGCAAGGCCCCATTGCACTCGCTCTCCGATCCCAGTCCCGCATCAAGTCTATCATCTGAATAGTTATGCACAAGGCCATGGCGCCCACAAATGATGTAAATTCTAAAATAATGTAACGTATCTGCGTGACACAGCATTTGCATGCGAAGCTATAGAGGGGGCTAACTGGCATGGAATATTGTTTCCTAGCCGGCTGACACGAGGTTTTCATGGAAACGAACGCCCAACTCCTCCGGGAAATCATCACACGGCTCGAACGCCTGGAAAACAGCCTGCAGCGCCCTGGCGGTCCGGCGCCGACCGGCGGCACGGATATGCTTGAACTGGCGATGACCATGCGCCGCGCGCGCGACAGCGTTTTTCCGCGCGAATATTTCTCCGATGCTGCATGGGAATTGCTGCTCGACGTTTACTTGGCCGACAAGGAAAGGCGCAAGGCCGCGATTTCCGATCTTGGCCTTGCAGCCGGCATCCCGCTGACCACCACGCTGCGCTATATCGACCGGCTCGAAAGTGATGGCTTTGTTGCCCGCGTCCCCGATCCGCACGACAAGCGGCGCATCTTCATCGCGCTGACCGAACAGGGCCGTGCCGCAATGAATCATGTCGGCACCACCGCGAACCAGTGGCTTGCACGCCGACGGGGTGGCTATGCCCCGGTCTTCCAGAACGACACCGGTTCGCACGCAGCTGCCCAGAACGACGCCGCGCCGCATGCAACTGCCCAGGACGAATCTGCCATTCCGCTGGGCAGCGGAGTTCGCGTTTTTCTGTAACGCACGCATCGGGCACATGGGCATGTCCAGCAACGTGCGTGCCTGCCGCGGCGCGCTGCTGATGATCCGGCTGACCTGAGGTCGCGCCGGGCACCCGTCCTATTGCAGGCTGCCCGATCCGGTTACGGCGGACAGATGCTCCATATCCGCCAGCAGCTGTTCGCGCGCTTCCGCCAGGCGAAAGCCGACGAAATCGAGATTTAAACTGTCAGACAAGCCGAGTGCCGACTCGATAAGAGCCAGCAGCGCCTTCGCGTCATCAATATTCAACATATGAATGTGACCCTCATTTGCTGTTGTTCCAGCAATTATGACGACATCCAATAAATCGACTTAATGGCAAATCAACTTAAATTCACATGACTGTCAGCAAAATTTACAATGCTGTGCGAAAAAACAAGAGCATAATATGAATGAAATCAACGGCCTTCGCGCAGCGCCTTGTAGCGGCCGGCAAGGCGGCCCGGCATCCACCGGGCAGCAAAGGCCAGCTTCTTCGCCGTCTTGCCCACGATCTGATGCACCTTCTTCCCGTGCACGGCATCCCACGCCGCTTCCGCCACCACCTCGACGGGCGTGAATTCCAGCCCGGCCGCGATCACCCGATCGCGTGACGACTGGTTGGTCCCCGGGACGGTGACATCAAGCAGAGGCGTGTTGATAAAGCTTGGCATGATGCTGCGCACCCGGATCCCGGCACCGGCAAATTCGATGTCGAGCGCTTCTGTCAGGCCGCGCACGGCAAATTTGGTGGCCGAATAGACGGCAAGCCCGGCCGCGCCATAAATGCCCGCAGCCGATGCCGTGTTGAGGATGCAACTGCCCGGCGTTGCCCGCAAGAGCGGAAGGCCCGCATAAATGCCGTTCATGACGCCGCGAAAATTGATGTCGATCACGCGATCCGCGTCCTCCGGCGGCAGATCGGCAAACTGCCCGCCAAGCCCGATCCCCGCATTGTTGAACAGAACATCCATGCGCCCGCCGCTTGCCGTTGCAAAATCATCAAGCGCCGCGCGCCACTGCGCCCGGTCGACCACATCGAGCCGGTGCTGGCTGCTTTGGCCGGCGGGCAAGAGTGCCGCCGTTTCGGCCAGCCCGGCCATGTTGATATCGGCGAGGCCGACAAACCAGCCCTTGGCGGCAAAATGCTGGGCAACCGCACGGCCAATGCCGGAGCCGCCCCCGGTGATGAAAATCGCTTTGCGTGACCCTGACATTTTTTGTGCTCCTCCCGCGGATTGCTTCTTGTCGAATCTGGTCGGCCTTGTCCATAAGCGGCGTCATGAAGCCTGTATTGATGCGCCTTGCCTTGCTGGCCTTGCTGCTGTTTGCCCTGGTGCCGGGTGCAGCCTGGGCACAGGTGACCATCACTTTTTACAGCCATGATTTCGGCAACCGCTTTCCCCACACGTTCATCACGCTGAAGGGCACGATCGAAAAGACGGGGGAAGAAGTCGACACCAATTTCGGCTTCACCGCAAAGAATGTGAGCCCTGCCATCCTGTTTGGCTCCGTCATCGGCGTGGTCGAGACCGAACCGGCCGATTATGTCGCCAAAAGCGATGCGCAATTCTCGCTGGTGATGAGCGATGATCAATATGAAAAGATCATGGCGCTGGTGAAAGAATGGCGCGATCGCCCGCAGAAAAGCTATAATCTGAACAAGCGCAACTGCATCCATTTCGTGATGGAGGCCGCCGCCCTGCTTGGCCTCGCCGTCAACCGCGAGAGCAAATATTTCAAAAAGCCCAAGACATTCCTGCGCGAAGTGCTGACGCTGAACCCGGCGCTGGTTCCGCTGTCGCCCGAAACGCCCGAAAAGGAGTATAAGCGGGGCAAGATCGAGGCGAAATGACGCGCCGCCGACGGGTG
>CAZFYJ010000219.1:0-3503 GCA_964523215.1 uncultured Sphingomonadaceae bacterium
GCTCGGCTGGACGGACAAGAACAACATCATCCGCGAGGCGAAGGGCGCAGTCTTCGTCAGCGGCACGCCCTATTTCATAGACAATGTGACGCGGCTTGCGCCGAATGTCTCGGCGGCCGCGCTGGCCGGGCCGGTCGTTGCGCCGACGGTCGCATCGGTGCCGGCGAGCACGGACATCATCTCGCCGGCAGTGACTGCGGCAATCTCTCCCAGCATTGCTACACCGCGGCAAACTGCGTTTGACCGCTCACAGCTGCTGACGAGCGTGGGGCCGCGGCAACCCTATGAAGTGCGCATATTCAACCTGCGCTATGCATCCGCCCAAGACAAGTTCATCAAGACCTTGCGCGGCGATGTTCGCGTCAAGGGGCTGGAGACGCTGCTGCGCGAAACCATGGGCTTCAGCGGCACGAGCAATGACAATGTGAGCTTTGGCGGAAACGGAATGCGCGGCAACGGCGTGCTGCTGAACCCAGCCGATCCGGACGTCAGCAGCCGTTTCAAGCGTGACGGCTATGCCCCGCCGCAGCAGATCATCATCCAGGAACGTGAGCAGAAAACGCTCGACGGGCCGAGCATCAACGCCAAGGGCAAAAAACAGCTGGTGATCAAGGACCGGCCCGAAGCGATGCGGACCTATGCCCAGTTCATCGATGCGCTTGACGTCGAAAAACGGCAAATCCAGGTCGAAATCACGATCCTTGAATATAACACCGATTACAACAAGACTCTGGGCGTTTCCGCCGGGGTGTCATTCGGCGGCTTCAGCGCAGTCATCGGCGGTCCAGGCTCGGAGCCAACAGGTGGCCTTGGCCAGCCCAACATCGGCGGCTCCTACACCAAAGCCAATGGCGACCTTGTTTCACTCACCATCAATGCGCTGGAACGCAATGGCTGGGCGCAGGTGACGACGCGGCAGAACCTGAGCACCTATGATGACGAACCCTTGTTCTTTTCCGATGGCCAGGAACTGCCGCTCAGCGTTTCGGCCAACGAGGACGCACAGCTTTACAACCGCTTCGCGCGACTGGGCATCGAGGCGCACCCCCGGATTATTGACGATGGCGGCCAATTGCGCGTGATCACCGATCTCTTCATCGTCGATGGCAGTGTTACCGGGCAAAATGCCGCGGGCGAAATCATCGGCAATACGGAAATGAACACGTCGATGACAGTGAGCCAGGGCGAATCCATGATCATCGGCGGGCTGACGGTGGTGCGCCGGTTCGATCAGAAATCCAAAGTGCCGGGGCTGAGCGCAGTCCCGGTGCTTGGAGAGCTGTTCAAGAAGCGACTGAAGGGCAGCTCCCGCGTCGAAAAAATCTACATTATCACGCCGCGCATTCTTGGTACCGGTGGCATGCAGACGAGCGCGATCCCGGCACCGGCTCCGGCCAGCCTGCCCGCCGCAACCCAGCAAGGCAAGCAGCCCAAGGCCAAAAAGCCTGCGAGCAGATTGTGAGGCAATCGACCCGATGAATGCGCCCTTCGCCCCTGCCGAAACGAACGACATTCAGCTGCGCGTGCTGAACGGGCGGCTGGCGGGCGCAGAGCATCGGCTGTTCAAGGGCAAGCACATCCGCATTGGCCACGGCTTTGACAATGATGTGGTGCTGCGCGGTGTCGCGACAAAGGGGCTCGCGCTGGAGCTTCATCTGGCCGGTGATACCGCGCTGATCCGGGTGGTGAGCGGGGCGGTGCTGCTGCTCGGGCGCCCGGTTGGCGCGGGCGAGGAGGCCGTACTCCCGCTTTATGTGCCGGTCCGGGTCGGCGAATATGGATTTGCCATTGGCAGCGATGATGATGATCGCTGGGCCGAGGCGCGGCATCTGCTGGATGCGGCAAGCATAGTGCCCAATATGGGCCAGACAGCGGGCGGCAGCATTGCCGAAGGCGGTGTCACCACGCCCCCGCTCGCACCCGAGGATGATGCCCACAAGCCACGCGCGGACTGGCTGGAGAGGCTGGGCACCCGGTTTTACGCGCCGGGCACGACCGATCAGCTGCGGCGCAACTGGCCGGTTGGTGCCGCAGCGCTGGCGATATTGCTGTTGATCGGGCTTGCCATCGGCCCGGCTGTCCAGTGGACGCGCGGGCAGCTGGGCGGCGTGGAGGCAGCGCGGGAAACGCTTGCGGCAGCCGGATTTCGCAATTTGCGCGTGAAGGATGATCGCGTGAGTGGCAATGTTCTGGTGCAGGGCGTGGTCCGCGACGATAAGGCGCTGGGGCAGCTCAAGGCGCTGGCATCGAGCCGGCTGGAGGGGGCGGTCATCGACGTGAAGACATGGGATGGGCTTGCGGCGGCCGCGACAGACCTGCTGCAGGCACAGAATGTCGATGCAGAGGCACGGCCGGGGCGCAACGGCACCATGATCGTGCAATCCGAATTCCTCCCCGGTGACCGGCAGGAAGAGCTTTCCAGCCTGATCCGGCGCGAGCTGGTGGACGTGCGGGCCGTGTCATTCAATCTCACGGCGGCGCGCGGCGATCAGGCGCTGCAATATTTCTTTGCAGGCAAGCACGGGGTGGCGACGTTCGTCGATGGCGATCCGGGCTTCATCGCCACAGCCGATCAGGCGCGCTGGTTTCCCGGTGCCGATCTGCCCACCGGGCACAAGCTGATTTCGATCGCCAATGGCCGCGCACGCTTTGAGCGCAACGGCGTGGTCGAAGAGATTGTTTTTGGCGATGCCCTTGCGGCACCGGAAACAGCATCGCAAACCACTGAATCACCAACGGAAGGAAGGACGAAGTTATGACGGATCCGATTTCTTTGCAGGGCATGCGTGGCATTGCAGCCAGCCCAACGCTCGGTTCGCGCGTGGGCCGTACCAACAACTGGTTCGAAGCCTTTGCCAATGCCTGGGGCCAAGCGCTCGACAAGCAGGCCGCCAATATCGAATCGGCCGCGGACAATATCGGCAGCGGCACGGCCGACAAGCCATCGGACATCACCAAGCTGACGGCTGAATCGATGCGGATGAGCTTCATGGCCAACAGCTCGCACACATCGCTCGACAGTGTTTCGAAAGCGCTCGAAACCATGGCACGGAAGAGCTGAGCGCCATGGCGGTCGAAGCGATTGGCGCGATTGCCATGGAGGGCGCCGGCGGCCTGGCCAAGGGCGGCGTGCGCACCATCGATCTGCTGCCGCCGGGCAGCGATGTCGGCATGTCCCCTGTCACCCGCACGACATCCGCAACCACACCAGGTGCAGAAGTGCAGGTGCGCTTTCAGGAGGCAATGGGACGCAGCAGCGCAGCCGCGCCTGCTGCGGCTGCTCAGTCCGACGGCGTTCCGGCGCCAGTGAAGGGCCTGTTTGACGCGCTGGACAAGATCAACGTGCAGGCCCGCTCGGTCTCTGATTATGCGAGCACTGCAGAGGCCAGCGGCGGCGAGCTGACACCCGGTGAAATCGTGCAGCTGACCATGAAATGTCAGGAGTTCATGTTTCAGTGCCAGCTGACGTCCAACATCGCCAATCGGAGCGCATACGGGGTGCA